>JAGOJA010000135.1 GCA_017995345.1 Flavobacterium sp. | reverse complement strand
TTTGTTTTCGGTGCTTAAATTCTCTTCCAAAATTAAATAAGGAACTAAATTGTATTGAACATTATTTATTTCTGAATCGGAATAGCCGGTTAAATAGCGTATTTTTCTATAGACTAATTTGAGTTTTCCCTCTAGTTCAATTCTTTTAGATTTCAATTCTAATGAGGCCAATTTTATTTTATCTCTATCATAAGGAATAGCAAGACCTTCTTCGATTGCTTTAGAAATTCTTTTGGTTTCTGTTTGCAATCTCTTTTCACTGTCATTTAAAAGCTTTTCCACTTCATTTAATAAAGTGATTTGGTCAAAGGTGTTAATAACGTCTTTTATAATAATGTCCTTCTCAGATTCTTTTAGGTATTCTGTTCCGATTGCTTTCTGTTTCAATGCCTTAGCGCCATTAGGAATTTGCATACCGCTAAACAAAACCGTTTTTGCCATTATACTTCCATTAAAAATATTTCCGTAATTATCAAAAGTCGATTTTCCACCAAAGACCGGAATATTAACTATAGGTAGGGTTGTGGCAGGAAGATCAACTGTCAGTTTATTGTCAAAATAGGAGTAAATGGCACTAGCTTCTACCGTTGGGATATATTTATTCCAAACGCTTTTTTCCTTAAGTTGTAGTTTTTCAATTTCGAGTTCTTTATTTTTGATCGAACTGTTCTTGTCAATTGCTTTATGAACCGCCTCTTGCAAGGAAGTTGAAATTTCTATTTGCGCATAGCCAGTAGCAAATGAAAAAAGCGAAAGGATGGAAAGTATTATCTGTTTTTTCATCTTACTTTTTTGTTTCTAAATTATTATAAATTTGAAGAAAAGTCTCTTTTACGATTTCGAGCCTTTCTGGTTCAATGTCTCTTATCGCATTTTTAAGAGTTTCATTGACAACAATCATTACTTCCTTCTCAATTGATTTTCCTTTAGGAGTTAAAAAAATTAATTTTAATCGTTTGTCATTTGCGTCAGGATGCCGTTCTACTAAATTTTCTTTTTCCAAATGATCAATTAAACGCGTTATTCCGGGTTTGTCAGTTGAAGTTTGATCTGCTAAGGTTTGTTGCGTGCAACCTTCATTTTTCCACAAAACTCCCAAAATAGTCCATTGCTCTTTTGTTAGCGAAATATTGTTTTTTCTAAAATTAGTCAACAAGGCTCTGTTAAAAGCGGAGTGCGTTCTTCCAGATAAAATGGTATATAAATTTTCCGTTGAAAAAATTGTTTCCATAAATATAGTTGTTTAAACAACTACAAAGGTATTTAAAATTTACTTGTAAATTGCAGGTATTATGTTTTATTTTAAAAGAGTGTCTTATTGACGATTTTAGATTTTGATTTTATCCAATAAATAACAGCTACAATGATTCGTTCAACAACATAAAGAGATGAGCTAAACGGTACGATATCTACAACTAGGAGTGATTAGCGAAAAAGGATATTGATTTTGTTTTAAACATTTTATAAAAAAAAGGTGCAGCTCATTTGAACTGCACCTTTTTATCAAAGTCTAATTCCCGGCGGAAGTAGCTCTTTGTAAACAGGGTTTTTTTTGAAAAACACCACTATTTTTGGAAGAATAGGAACTACCTTAAATTTTTGTTCTGTTGCTATTTCCATAATGTTTTTTAGAAAATTAGAAACGAATTCCTCATCTTCGAACGATTCAGGAACATTTATTTTTGTTAGAAATATTTTTTTCTCCTGAAAAGAATACTCAACCGAAACTAACCCTTGATCGACTATAGTTTCAAATTGTCTAGAAAAAGTGTTGTCTTTGATTTCCATAGTGCTTGTTGCATCCATAATAATTAAGTCTGATTCATTGGTACCTCTACCAAAAGTATTTTTGATTTGGGAATTATCTTGATGTCAAATACATCAAAATCTGTAACTCCCATGGCATCTCTTGCCTTCAAAATTTGGTTGTTAACTTCTATTTCGCCTTCGATCAAAAATAAATAAACACCATTTTTAGGAATTCGAACCTTGTATGTCGAATTAGTGTTGCTATCGAATATTCCTAAATGGAAAAAGGTTTTTTGGTAAACCCAAAGTGCATAGCCCTCATTTTGATTATTTAGCGAAACGTCGTTTGCAAAGGTATCGATTTGATTTTCAATATCAAATGATTTATGGTCGTATCTTGGTGTTGCATTCTCTGTATCAGGAAATGCCTATAGTTATAGTGTTTTGGCCTCGTTTTCCTGATTGGCTTTCATTTCAGAATCGTCCACCCTAGAACCCGCACTGATCACTTGGATTTCTCCAAAATCAATTATACCTTTATTCGGCATATTGTCGTTATGCTTTAAGCCGCCTTCAAGTGGGATAGTGATGATTTCCATAGTTGCGTGAACAATGGGTGCTAAAACTAGCTCCGCCTGCTATGGTATCGTCATTTAAAACACGCAACATTCCAAAACGCACCCGTTCACGATTGAAATAATTTTCTGAAGGAAAGGAGAAATTGGCTTTTCCTCTTGTATTTGATTCAGAAAAATGTGTGATCATAAATTATTGATAATATAAAGTGAGAAGTGAATAAGGTTTGAATAAAAAAATTAATTTTATACAAAATTCGCTATAAAAAAACCGAATTTTGTTATAAAATAGTTACGACAGTTATGAGTAAAATCCCAGTTTATTTAATGCCCGGTTTGGCATCAAGTGCTGCCATTTTTGAGCGAATTGTGCTTCCGGAAGATGTGTTTGAAATTCATTTATTAGAATGGGAAATTCCCCTGGACAATGAGTCTTTGACGGATTATGCGAAGAGAATTGCTACGGAAATAAAGCATGAGAATCCCGTTTTGATTGGAGTTTCCTTTGGAGGTATCCTAGTTCAGGAAATGGCAAAATATCTGAATGCACGCAAGATTATTATTATTTCGAGTGTGCGGTGTAATTTAGAATTCCCTCGAAGATTAAAAATTGCCAAAACCACCAAAGCCTACAAGCTCATTCCGATGAGTCTGTTTGCAAGTATCGAAAGTCTAGCTAAGTTTTCTTTTGGGGGGAAAGTGAATCAGAGACTTAAGTTATATGAAAAATTTCTTTCTGTTCGAGATATTCGTTATTTGAATTGGGCTGTAGAACAAGTGGTTTTATGGGACAGAACCGTTATTGATGAAAATGTAATTCACATTCATGGAGATGCTGATGATGTTTTTCCTATCAAATATATTAAGAATTGTATCGTTGTGAAAGGTGGGACGCACATTATGATTTTGAATAAATACAAATGGCTGAATGAAAATTTACCTTCCATTATATTGGGAACAGAAAAAAAGTAAACGCACTTTTATAACTAGATGAAAGGCATAATAAAGAAAAGATGAAATTGATAAATAAAGCAACCATAATTCTT
The DNA here is from genome assembly GCA_017995345.1 of Flavobacterium sp. GTDB lineage: Bacteria > Bacteroidota > Bacteroidia > Flavobacteriales > Flavobacteriaceae > Flavobacterium. The sequence goes on along the minus strand of JAGOJA010000135.1, from coordinate 3,022 downwards.
CCCGTGATTTTTGCATGTGGGATATTTATTTTTGCAACAACTAATGACGCTAAAGGGACTAAAGAAGAAACGGTTTATGATTTTCCTGCTAAATTAGATTTTGCGGGCGAAGAGACGCCATTGAAAATATCGGATGTCAAGGAACGATTTGATCGCGAATTATTGGTCAATGTGAATTTACATGCCTCTACTATTTTAGCAATAAAAAGAGCCAATCGTGCTTTTTCAGTAATTGAACCTATTTTGAAAAAGAATGGAATTCCGGATGATTTTAAATATCTAGCGGTTATAGAAAGCGGATTAGTGAATGTAGTTTCGCCAGCTGGAGCAAGAGGCATTTGGCAATTCATGCCGGAAACAGCAAAAGAACGCGGAATGGAAGTCAATGAAAATGTGGACCAACGCTATGATTTAGAAAAATCAACCCAAGCAGCTTGCAGTTATTTTTTAAGTGCCAAAGTAAAGTTTGGAACTTGGACCTTGGCGGCGGCATCTTATAATGGAGGAATGGCGGGTGTGAATAAACAAATTGGAATTCAAAAAGTATCAAACTATTACGATTTGTTGCTTTCGGAAGAAACATCTCGTTATATTTTTAGGATTTTAGCATTGAAAGAAATTATGAAAAATCCCGTAAAATATGATTTTGCAATTGCTCCGGGAGATTTATATAATATTTTACCCACTCGAAAAGTAGCAATTGACAGTACGATTTCGGATTTGGCTGATTTTGGAAAAAGAGAAGGAATCAATTATAAGATTTTGAAGATTCTTAATCCTTGGCTTAGAGAAACGAAATTACTGAATGAAACTGGTAAAAAAATACCAAATTGAAATTCTTTTGAAGGGGTATTAATTAAACATAAAAAAGGGCCAAACGATACACATTGGCCCTTTTTAGATTATATTTTCTTCATCTGATCTTTCATCATTGTAATTTGCTCTTTTAACATGTTCTGTTTGTCTAATTTTTTAGCTTCGTTCAATAGGGATGTAGCTTCCAGCTTTCTTCTTCGGGTCATAGCAATTCCTGCTAAGTTCAATTTGGCAACAGCTAAATCCATATCCATTGATAATCCTAGCTCAATTGCTTTTTTGAAATATTTCTCAGATTGATTGATATTCGTTTGCGAAAGCATAATTCCATGTAAGTAATTGAAATATCCTTGTTGTTTTTTTACCAAAGCTGCCTCCGGTTTTTTGATGTAAGCCAACCATTTTTTAGCTCCTTCAAAATCTTGTTTCCTTAGTTTTAGGAAGGCTAATAAGATGAATTCGTTTTTGAAGTAGAGGAAAATAGGAATTGCACTCAATAATAAAAGAAAAATTCCATTGCCGATATTACTTTCTGTAAATTGCCAAACGCCTGTAACTATAATAAGTCCGGCGATAATAAGTTTAATATTTCTGTGAAACATAGTGTGATTATTTTAAGAAGGCAAATATAGTAAAATGAATTGAAAATATTTTTACAAAACTACTTGTGAGGAAAAAAAGTCTTTGTATATTTGCACTCGGATTTCGGATAACCGTTGTTCGAAGTAAGAAGAGATATAAATAAGATTTTAAAGATACAAAGCAATGAGCAAAAGAACGTTTCAACCATCGAAAAGAAAAAGAAGAAATAAGCACGGATTTATGGACAGAATGGCTTCTGCTAATGGAAGAAAAGTTCTTGCGCGTAGAAGAGCTAAAGGAAGACATAAATTGACTGTTTCTTGCGAGCCAAGACACAAAAAATAATGTTTCTATAAACATAAATAAGGCGTTACTTCTTTTAGTATCGCCTTTTTTTATACCTATTCGTTAAAAAAGTTTAAGATTTATAGGGGAAAGGTTTGAGTTCCGTAACTTTAATCTTTTGAAAACAACAACTACACACACAATAATACCATACAATGCCAAAAGATACATCCATAAAATCAGTTTTAATAATAGGTTCAGGTCCTATTGTTATTGGTCAAGCGTGCGAATTTGATTATGCAGGATCACAATCTGCCCGCTCTATTCGTGAAGAAGGAATTGAAGTTGTTTTGATAAACTCCAATCCAGCAACAATTATGACCGACCCCACAATGGCCGATCACGTTTACTTGAAACCACTGACGACTAAATCTATCATCGAAATCCTTAAAGCACATCCTCAAATTGATGCTGTTTTGCCTACAATGGGAGGACAAACTGCGCTTAACTTGTGTTTGGAAGCAGAAGAAAAGGGAATTTGGGCTGATTTTGGAGTGAAATTAATCGGGGTTGACGTAAACGCCATTAATATTACGGAAGATAGAGAGCAGTTCAAAAATCTTTTGAAAAAAATTGGAGTACCATCTGCTCCAGCAGAAATATGTACGTCGTATCTTAGAGGAAAGGAAATTGCGCAGGAATTTGGTTTCCCATTAGTAATTCGTCCCTCGTTTACTTTAGGAGGAACTGGAGCGGCAATTGTTTATAAAAAAGAAGATTTTGATGAACTTTTAACCAGAGGTTTAGAAGCATCACCTATTCATGAAGTCCTAATTGATAAGGCTTTGATGGGTTGGAAAGAATATGAATTGGAACTTTTGAGAGATAAAAACGACAATGTTGTAATTATCTGTTCGATTGAAAATATGGACCCAATGGGAATTCATACTGGAGATTCCATCACGGTGGCACCAGCGATGACTTTATCAGACACGACTTTTCAAAAAATGCGTGATTATGCGATTTTAATGATGCGTAGCATCGGAAACTTTGCTGGAGGTTGTAACGTGCAGTTTGCCGTTTCGCCAGACGATAAAGAAGATATTGTTGCAATTGAAATTAATCCTCGTGTGTCTCGTTCTTCTGCATTAGCATCAAAAGCAACTGGTTATCCTATTGCAAAAATCGCTTCTAAATTAGCTTTAGGGTATAATTTGGACGAATTGCAAAATCAAATTACCAAATCAACTTCGGCCTTGTTCGAACCAACTTTGGATTATGTGATTGTAAAAATTCCACGTTGGAATTTTGATAAATTTGAAGGTGCCGACAGAACGTT
>JAGOJA010000006.1 GCA_017995345.1 Flavobacterium sp. | reverse complement strand
CTGCATTACTCAAAATGACTCTAGCTAAGCTCAAAATAGCCTTATTGAACCAACCTTAAAATTAAGATTAAAAAGGAAAACGCTTGCAACGGATTGTATAAATCCTGTTACAAGCGTTTTTTTATTGTCTAAAAAACGATGATAATCAAAATGTACGATATTTTTCAGTGCCCTCGCAAGAACTTTAGAGGTTTTCTTATTGATAATAATCAACAGCTACTTTTAGGTTTAGTCTCTGATTAAAATGTATGCTAAGATTTTTGTTTCATAATTTTAGGAAAAAGACAATGCTTTAGCTAAATCTTCTTTTTTATTCCGGCTTAAAGGAATTTTAGTAATCCCAATTTCAGCAAATTTGCTATTGAAGCGTTCAACTTTGTCTATGTTTATAATATATGATTTGTGTACTCTAATAAATTTTTCTTTAGACAAGTCGTTCTCAAAGGATTTCATGGTGGAAAGAACCAAGTTACTGTCGTCTTCGGTAACTACTTTAACATAGTCGCCAAAAGCTTCAATCCATTTTATTCTTGAAGTGAATATTTTTAATTTTTTTAAATTACTTTTTATAAATATGTGTTCGCCTTCTTCTTCCTTATTTTCTTTCTTTAAAGAATACAATTCTATGGCTCTTTTTACTGATGCGTTGAATCGATCAAGAGCTATAGGTTTTTGAAGATAATCAGTGGCATCATAATCAAAAGCTTTCATTGCATATTCTGCTTTTGACGTAATAAATATAATTTGTGGCTGTACCTTTAAGCCATCTAAAAAATCAAAACCGCTTATCACAGGCATTTCTATATCTAGAAAAATTAAATCAACAGTATTTACTGACATGCAACTTTTAGCCTCTATAGCATTAGAAAAATCACCTACTAAGCGTAAATTGGTATGATTGTTTACTAGTTTTGCGATGATCATTCTCTGAATAGAGCTATCATCAACAACGACACAATTTAGTTTCATAACATTGAAAGGTTTTAAATTCGGGTAAGTAAAAATAACTCTATTTTTTTTAAAGAACTAATTTGAGGAGTTGTTTTTGTAAAAAGAAAATTTTTATTTAATTTGGACTTGGAACTTTAAAATAATTGACTACTTTTGCACCCAAATTAACATATAAATATATATTTATGAATCATTATGAAACTGTTTTCATTTTAAATCCCGTTTTATCTGACATACAGGTAAAGGAAACAGTAAGCAAATTTGAAGATTTTCTTACTAGTAGAGGAGCAGAAATGGTATCGAAAGAAGACTGGGGGCTTAAAAAAATGGCTTACGAAATTCAACACAAAAAAAGTGGTTTTTATCACCTATTCGAATTCAAAGTAAGTGGAGAAGTTCTTATTGCTTTTGAAACTGAATTTAGACGTGATGAAAGAGTAATGCGTTTCTTGACTGTAAGTCTTGATAAACATGCTATTTCTTGGGCTGAAAGAAGAAGAACTAAATTAAAATCTACAAAAGCTTAATTATCATGGCAACATTACAACAATCGGCTTCAGGAAAAAAAGACGGGGATATCAGATATCTTACGCCTTTGAACATAGAGACAAACAAACAAAAAAAGTATTGTCGTTTCAAAAAATCAGGTATCAAATATATTGATTATAAAGATGCTGATTTCTTATTAAAATTTGTAAACGAACAAGGGAAAATTCTTCCTCGTCGTTTAACAGGAACTTCATTAAAGTACCAAAGAAAAGTGTCAGTAGCTGTAAAAAGAGCACGTCACTTAGCTTTAATGCCATACGTGGCAGATTTACTAAAATAATAATTTAACTCAGTTGTTGGTTTTCTGAAACATGAAACCTAACTTCTATAACAAAGGACAACAACATGGAACTTATTTTAAGACAAGACGTTCAAAATTTAGGATTTAAAGATGATATAGTTACAGTGAAAAATGGTTACGGTCGTAACTTTTTGATCCCAACTGGTCAAGCACATTTAGCAACATCTTCTGCAAAGAAAGTATTAGCTGAAAACCTAAAACAAAGAGCGCACAAAGAGGCTAAAGTGGTAGCAGATGCGAAAGCACTGGCAGAAGCTTTGAAAGCTATTGAAATTAAAATCTTTGCAAAAGCAGGTGGTGAAAAATTATTCGGTTCAATCACGAATATTGATATCGCTGAATCTTTAGCTAAAGGTGGACAGCAAATCGAAAGAAAATTCATCACAAGCGGAATCGTTAAACGTACTGGTAAATATACTGCTAGCGTTCGTTTACACAGAGACGTTATTGTTGAATTGGATTACGAAATTGTTGCTGAACAAGCATAAATTTTTTAAATTTATATAATTAAATCCCGATGGAAATCGGGATTTTTTTTGTTTAAAATTTATTTCAATATTAATGTGAATTATTTAAATTATGAAATACTCAAGATTAACAAAAGAACAATTTGAGGAATTGAATCAGGAGTTTAGTACTTTTTTAGCTACTCAAGCGATTGATAAAGCCGAGTGGAATAAAATTAAAGCTGAAAAACCAGAAGTTGCTGAACAAGAATTAGACGTTTTTTCTGATTTGATTTGGGAAGGTGTGCTGTCAAAAGCAACATATTTAGAACATTTTTCAAAAAATCATATCTTTCTTTTTCATTGTTTTGATACCCATGTTCAATCGATTGTTTTGAAATCATTGGTCACTGAAGTTGATTTTTTGACCAAAGAAGGATTGCAATGGCTTAGCGATAATATGTTTACGGACACTATTGAAATGAAAGTAGGGAGAAAAGAGTTTACAGAAGAGCGTAATTCTTCTATTTTTGAATTGATACAACAAGGTTCTTTTTTGAGCGATGGTCTTTTGTACCAGCAAATAAATACCATTATAGCATCCTAATTGTGTTGCTATTTATTTTTAATTGGTTATTTTAGTACGCTTTTTCAAAACTAAAATAGCCAATTTTTATTTTATATGGATATTCAAAATACAATTCAAACTTTAAGAGAGGAATTAAATCAGCACAATTATAATTACTATGTGCTAGATAAACCTATAATTTCTGATTATGAATTTGATGTTAAATTAAAACAGCTTCAAGAGCTTGAAAATAAATATCCGGAATATTTTGACGAAAGTTCACCTACGCAACGTGTAGGCGGAAGCATAACGAAAAACTTCAAAACTATAACGCACGATTATCGAATGTATTCTCTCGATAATTCGTATTCAAAAGAGGAACTACTAGATTGGGAGAAACGCATTCAAAAAGTTTTGGGTGATGTTCCGTTAGAATATACTTGCGAACTAAAATATGACGGGGCTTCTATCAGCATTACGTATGAAAACGGAATTCTCAAACGTGCTGTTACTCGTGGCGATGGTTTTCAAGGAGATGATGTGACTAACAATATCAAAACTATAAAATCAATACCATTAAAATTAAAAGGGAATTTTCCTGCTACATTTGATGTTCGTGGCGAAATTATTTTGCCTTTTGCCGGTTTCGAAAAAATGAATCAGGAATTAATCGAAATTGGTGAATTACCATATTCAAATCCGAGAAATACCGCTTCAGGAAGTTTGAAATTACAAGACAGCGCCGAAGTTGCCAAACGACCGTTAGATTGTTTATTGTATTTTTTAATTGGAAACAACCTGCCTTTTAAATCGCAATTTGAAGGATTAGAAACTGCCAGAAATTGGGGTTTCAAAGTTCCAAAAGAAGGAAAACTGGCGCATAATTTAGAAGAAGTTTTTCAATATATTGAGTATTGGGATACGCACAGGCATAATCTTCCTTATGAAACCGATGGAGTAGTGGTAAAAGTAAATTCTTTTCATTATCAAGATGAATTGGGTTTTACTGCAAAATCTCCTCGTTGGGCAATTGCCTATAAATTCAAATCAGAACAGGTTTCGACAAAATTAAATTCCATTTCGTTTCAAGTAGGACGAACAGGATCTATAACTCCAGTGGCTAATTTAGAGCCCGTACAATTGGCTGGAACTATTGTAAAACGTGCCTCTTTACATAATGCGGATCAAATTGAAAAGTTAGACATTCGAGTAGGAGACACCGTTTTTGTAGAAAAAGGAGGGGAGATTATTCCAAAAATTATTGCTGTTGATTTGAGTAAGCGTCCCGCGAATTCGCAGCCTACAAAATACATTACCCATTGTCCTGAATGCAATACAGAACTGGTTAGATCAGAAGGCGAAGCAAACCATTATTGTCCTAATTTCTATGGTTGTCCACCGCAAATTATTGGAAGAATTCAGCATTTTATTTCGCGAAAAGCAATGGATATTGAAGGACTCGGAGGTGAAACGGTTGCGTTACTATTCAATAACGGATTGGTTCATAATTATGCCGATTTGTATGAGTTGACTGTAGAACAAATTCTTCCTTTGGAGCGAATGGCACAAAAATCTGCTGAAAACTTAGTGAATGGTGTCGCTAATTCAAAGAATATTCCTTTCGAAAGCGTTTTGTTTGCCCTAGGAATCCGTTTTGTTGGAGAAACAGTAGCCAAAAAACTGGCCAAACATTATAGAAGTATCGATGCATTGTGCCAGGCGACTTTGATGGATTTGATTTTGGTGGACGAAATTGGAGAGCGAATTGCACAAAGTGTACTTGATTTTTTTGATAATGAGGAAAATCGAGCTATCATTGAAAGGCTTAAAAAGCACGGTATTCAATTTGAAATTATCGAGAAAATAAATCCAAATGCGACTAATAAACTTTCTGGAAAAACTTTTGTAGTTTCAGGAGTATTTGAGAAATTTTCGAGAGACGATTTGAAAAAAGCAATTGAAGATAATGGCGGAAAAGTGGGAAGTTCAATTTCAACAAAAACTGATTATGTTGTAGCTGGGGATAATATGGGACCCACTAAACTAGATAAAGCTAATAAACTCAATATTGCGATAATTTCTGAAGATGATTTTATCAAATTAATTAATGAAACTGATGCGGCTACGGACTAGAAAATATGATTGTTCTTTTGAGATAGTTGAAGTTTCTTTATAATTATTTTTATTCGAAGTAATTGGCATTCATTATATTTTAAGCAATACTATTTTTAATAGTGGGCAAATTGGCATTTTTTAGATTGGGAATAATTTCGTTTGTAACGAGTTTTATTACAGGTTGTTAGTGTAAAATAATCTTTAGATTTTATGAAAAAAAATCGATTACGGTTAAACTATAATCGATTTTCCTTCAAAAGCTTTTGCTTTATTATTGTCTAAATAAAAATCTATTCTGCCTAAGTTAATACCGTAACAGCCTACTTGATTTACTAAAACTTCTTTGCCCACAAGATTCTTTGCAACTGTAGGTTTGTCTAGAAAAGTATGGGTATGTCCACCAATAATTAAGTCAATATCTTGTGTAAGTTCGGCTAATTTTAAATCACAAATTTTAGTAGGTTCGTCTCTGTATTTATAACCTAAGTGCGACAAACAAATCACTAAAACACATTGCTGTTCTTTTTTTAAAATCCGAACCATATCTTGAGCTGTTTCAACAGGATCATTATAGATGGTTTCTTTGTACATTCCTTTATCAACCAATCCTGCAAGCTCTATTCCAAGACCAAAAACACCCACTTTTATTCCGTTTTTATGAAATATTTTATATGGTTTCACAAAACCATCCATCACCGTATTTTTAAAATCATAATTGGCAGATATAAACTCAAATTTAGCGTGTGGCATCTGCGCATGTAAACCTTCAATACCATTGTCAAAATCATGATTTCCTATTGTAGACGCATCATATTGCATCATACTCATTAATTTAAACTCTAATTCTCCACCATAATAATTAAAATAGGGTGTACCCTGAAAAATATCACCCGCATCCAATAACAATACATTTGGATTTTCTTTCCGAATCGTTTCAATCAAAGCTGCTCGTCTTGCCACACCACCCATATTCGCATTTCTAGGATGATCTGCCGGAAAAGGATCAATATAACTGTGTACATCATTAGTGTGTAAAACGGTCAATTGTCTAGTCTTTGATGACTCAAAACTACTCAATGATACGCCTAAACTTAATAATGCTGAACTAGCAGCTGCTTTTTCTATAAATTCTCTTCTTTTCATTTTATTTATTTTAATCCAATTGTCATTTCAATAAAGGAGACAATTTAGGAGTTATTTTACTTTGTCAGTTTGCTTCGCTCGTGTCCCGCTTTTTCACTTTAATTGGTTCTAGGGTTTGCGTTTTCTAAAACAATTTTGGTATCTAAATTAGAATGTTTATTCCACTGTAATTCTAACATCATTTATCACAGGAATGGTATCTACTTCTTTAAAATAATCAATTAGAATGTTTCGCAGTTTATAATCCATGTCAAATTTTTGAACTCCTTTTTTAAAAAAATCCATGTTGTCTCCACCATTAGATAAATAATCATTGGTTCCCACATAATAAATAGTCTCTTTCTGTATAGGTTTCCCTTGGACCAAAATATTCTTTGCAACATTGTCTTTATCAATGGCAAAAGTTATCCCGGCTAACGGATGTGGTTTTTTTTCAGCGATAAAGTAGTCTACCATTTCAAGAATTTGCTCCCCTTTCAAAGCGATAATAACCAAGCTGTTTTCAAAAGGCATGATTTCAAAAGCATTTCTCGCAGTTACATTTCCTTTTGGCAGTATAGAACGAATTCCTCCGCTATTGAGCAAACAGATGTCAATATTCTTTTTTTCTCTGGCTTGAAACACAAGATTTCCTCTCATCAATGTAACATCAGCCATGAGATTACCAATTGTAGTTTGCCATTTGCCCGAACTCTTATCTAATGTTTGTGGACAATAGGCTAGAACGCTGTCTAAATCTTTATTGATGTGTTCTCTGTACGGTTTGATAAAATTTTCAATTTCAGGAACTTGATATTCCTTTTCAGTAATAGGAATTCGTTTTCCTTCTATTTTAGTAACGTAATAATTTTGTTTGCTGCAAGAGACAACAAAAAAAAATGTTAAGAATATAACAAAAAGTTTAGAAACGACGTTATACTTTTTTAGATTTACCATTTAAATGCGACTTAATTAATTAATTTTGTAACCACGTAAAAGTAATATGTTTTGAATTATATAAAGAATTTTTTTGTAAAAAAAACATTAAAGAATAGCTTGCAAAATTTAAAAACTAATGTTTCAGCTAATGCTATAGTAACAGTTGGTTTGCTGGTTGATATCACTGATTTTCTAAAAACAGAACTAGTAATTAAAGAGCTAAAAGCACACGGAATTTTATTGAAAAACATAAAAACAATCGTTTATAGTGATGTTTTAAAGAAAAACCTAGGAACAGAATACACGGCATTCAGTGCAGAAAAACTTAAATGGAGTGGGCAAATTGCGTCTGTTGAGATAAATGATTTTATCAATGAAAAATTTGATTTATTAATTAGTTATTACGACATCGAAAAAGCAATTCTGATGCAAATTACGAACAATTCAAAAGCGGAATTTAAAGTTGGGTTTCCATCAATAGACGAAAGGTTAAATCATTTTATAATTAAAACGGAAATCAATAATTACAACATTTTTGTAAGTGAATTATTTAAATATTTAAAATTATTAAACAAAATATAAATTTAATATGCAATCATTAATAGGAACTGGTGTTGCTCTAGTAACTCCATTTAAGGAAGACTTTTCAATTGACACTGAAGCATTAAAAAAAATTGTAAATTTTTCTATCGATGGTGGAATTGAATATCTAGTGGTTATGGGTACAACTGCAGAGAATGCCACATTGTCTTTGGATGAAAAAGAATTGGTTATTCGTACCGTAATCGAAGCTAATAATGGGAGCTTACCATTAGTATTAGGCGTAGGAGGTAACAATACTATGGAAGTAGTTGAAGAATTAAAAACAAGAGATTTATCTGCATTTGCCGCCATACTTTCGGTTTCTCCATATTATAATAAACCCACTCAAGAAGGGATTTATCAACATTTCAAAGCCATTGCGGAAGCGGCTCCAATTCCAATAATTTTATATAATGTTCCTGGAAGGACAGCAAGTAACATGTTGCCTACAACAGTTATACGGTTAGCTCATGATTTCAAAAATATTGTAGCAATTAAGGAAGCTGCTGGAGATCTTGTTCAGGCGATGCAATTATTAAAAAACAAACCAAAAGATTTTCTCGTGATTTCCGGTGATGACATGATTGCTTTGCCAATGGTTTTAGCAGGAGGATCTGGCGTTATATCTGTCATCGGGCAAGCTTTTCCTAAAGAATTTTCTGAAATGATTCGATTGGGTTTGAATCGTAAAGTAGATGAAGCATTTAAATCTCAATATCTTTTAGCGGATTGTATTGACATGATTTTTGAGCAAGGAAATCCAGCTGGGATCAAACAAGTGCTTCTATCACTAAGAATCTCAGGAAACACAGTGCGTTTGCCATTAGTAAAAGTTGATGATTCGCTAGCAAACAGAATCAATCAGTTTGTTAAAAAAATCAATAAACAAGACTAAAAAAAACAGTCTTTTTTTAAACAAAAAATATATTTTGAAGTCGCTAAATTAATAACTAAATTTGCAACCGAAACTTCGGTATGGTTTCGTGGGTTGTTTCAACCAAAGAAATCATAAAAAAAGTAAAAAAATGAAAAAAATATTATCTCTATTGCTACTTATTGCTGTTTTTAGTTCTTGTAGCGAATACCAAAAAGCATTAAAATCCGAAGATGTCGCTGTTAAATTTGAAATGGCCACTAAATTATATGATGCAGGTAAATATACCAAAGCAATTCGTATTTTTGAGCAAATTGGTCCTGCTTACAGAGGAAAACCTCAAGCGGAAAAATTATTTTATATGTTTTCTCAATCGTATTACAAAACGAAGCAATACTATTTAGCAGGATATCAATTTGAAAGTTTTGTTTCGGGTTATCCAAAAAGTGAAAAATTGCAAGAAGCCGCATATTTAGGTGCAAAAAGCTACTCTATGTTATCGCCAGTTTTCAGTCTAGATCAAACAGATACAACAAAAGCGTTAGATAAATTGCAAACATTTATTGATAGTTATCCTAATTCTGAGTATTTAGCAGAAGCAAATGCGACTGTAAAAATGTTAAGTGAGAAAATTGAGAAAAAAGTATTTGAAAATGCTAAAGGATACAATACAATTTCAGATTATAAATCAGCTATTGTGGCTTTAGATAATTTTGTTGCTGATTATCCTGGAACTCCATACAAAGAAGATGCTTTGTATTATAAATTAGATTCAGCCTATCAATTGGCCATTAATAGTATTCCTTCAAAAATGGAAGAGCGTTTAAATGTTGCCAAAGTTGCACAATCAAATTTGATAAAATTTAATGCTGAAACTAAATACAAAAAAGTAGCTAACGAAATGTTAGTTCGAATAGATAAAGATTTACAAAAATTTACTAAATAAATAAAGTCATGGATTTAAAAAAGACGAATGCTCCAGTAAATACAATAACATACAACAAGAATGTTATTGAAGAACCTACTGGTAATGTGTATGAAGCAATAACCATTATAGCTAAAAGAGCAAGCCAAATTAATTCTGAAATTAAAAAAGAATTGACTGAAAAACTGGAAGAATTCGCTACATATAATGACAGTCTTGAAGAAGTTTTTGAAAATAAAGAACAAATTGAGGTTTCAAAATTTTACGAAAAATTACCAAAGCCACATGCGTTAGCAGTTCAAGAATGGTTAGATGGTAAAATTTACTATAGAGATTCAAATAAATAATAAGTGTTATGTCAGTTTTAAGCGGTAAGAAAATTCTACTAGGGATTTCTGGCGGAATTGCAGCTTATAAAACAGCTACTTTAGTTCGACTTTTCATAAAAGCAGGTGCACATGTCCAAGTGATAATGACACCTGCTTCTAAGGATTTTATAACTCCCCTTACCTTATCTACTTTGTCAAAAAATCCTGTATATTCTGGATTTTATAATCAAGAAGATGAGAATGGAAAATGGAATAACCATGTTGAATTAGCACTTTGGGCTGATATGATGGTTATTGCCCCTGCAACAGCTAACACTTTATCCAAAATGACAAATGGGACTTGCGATAATCTTTTGATTGCAGTCTATTTATCAGCAAAATGTCCAGTATATTTTGCTCCTGCAATGGATCTGGACATGTATATTCATCCATCAACCTTAGATAGTTTCAAGAAATTGGAACAATTTGGGAACACTATGATTCCTGCCGAAAGCGGCGAATTAGCTAGTGGTTTATCTGGTGAAGGTAGAATGGCTGAACCAGAGAACATTGTTGCTTTTATAGAAGCTGATTTAGAAAGCAGATTGCCCCTTAAAGGGCAAAAAATATTAATTACTGCTGGTCCAACATACGAAGCGATTGATCCTGTACGTTTTATAGGAAATCACTCTTCGGGTAAAATGGGGTTTGATATCGCTCTAAGTGCCGCTAATTTAGGGGCCTCGGTGATTCTGGTTTCTGGACCTACACATTGTAAAGTTTCAAATCCATTGATAAAGGTAGTCTCTGTAGTTTCAGCAGAAGAAATGTACATCGCTTGTCATCAGTTTTATGCTGATGTCGATGTAGCCATTGCAGCTGCAGCTGTTGCGGATTATAGACCTAAAAATGTTGCACAACAAAAAATAAAAAAAGCAGCTGATGATTTTGTAATAGAACTCGAAAAAACGAAAGATATTTTAGCGTCTTTGGGTGAACAAAAGAAAAATCAGTTTCTGATAGGTTTTGCTTTAGAAACAGAAAATGAAATTGAAAATGCAAAGTTGAAAATTCAGAAAAAAAACTTAGATTTGATAGTTTTAAATTCGTTACAAGATCAAGGTGCAGGTTTTAGCAAACCAACCAATAAGGTTACTTTTATTGATAAATTTTTCAATATCGAACCTATGGAATTAAAAACAAAAGAAGCGGTGGCAGACGATATCCTAAACAAAGTAATATCTCATTTTGGGATTTTACAATCGTAAAAGGAAGTCGCTAATTAACAATAGTTGTGATTTAGTCAAAATCAATAAAAAATAGAAATCTACAGATGAATAAAATAGTTACTTTTTTGCTGCTTTTTATTTTTGGTTTTGCCCAAGCGCAACAGTTAAACTGTGTGGTGACCGTAGATTCACAAAGGTTAAGTGCCACAAATCAACAAGTTTTTAAAACCTTAGAAACTTCTATAAGTGAGTTTGTAAATAAAACAGATTGGACAGGTCAGGTACTGAAACAAAACGAAAAAATTAATTGTTCGATGTATATCACTATTTCTGCTAATAGTTCAGATCAATTTACAGCGACCATTCAAGTTCAGTCTTCGAGGCCTATTTTTAATTCCTCATATTCCTCTCCAGTTTTAAATTATAATGATAAAGATTTTAATTTTAGATATATTGAGTTTGAGAATCTAATATTTAATCCAACTACGTTTGATTCTAATTTAGTTTCTGTTCTGGCGTTTTATAGTTATGTTATTTTAGGAATGGATGCTGACACATTTGTTGCTCAATCTGGAACCCCTAGTTTTGAAATCGCCCAAAACATCTCGAATGTGGCGCAACAAGGTGGATCAAAAGGGTGGAGTCAAACGGATGGAAACCAAACTAGGTATTTTTTGATAAATGATATTTTATCACCGCCTTTCAAACAAATCAGACAAACTATGCATGATTATCATACTGGTTTGGATGTAATGAGTCAGGATTTGAAAACTTCGAAAGAAAAAATAAAAGTGGCACTAATTAATTTGGAAAAAGTAAATCAAGCGAGACCCAATGCGTTTTTAACGCGTGTCTTTTTGGATGCTAAATCTGATGAAATAGTAGCTGTATTTTCTGGTGGACCAAGTATTACTATATCTGATTTAGTCGACAATCTGAATAAAATTTCTCCTTTGAACTCAAGTAAATGGGGGTCTATTAAATATTAATTCGTCTTTGATTTTAGCCCTTCCTAAAAAATAATATAGTAAATGATAACGTCACTTTCGATAAAAAACTATGCTTTAATAGAAAAATTGACTATCGATTTTTCAAAAGGTTTTTCAACAATAACTGGGGAAACAGGCGCTGGTAAATCAATAATTCTAGGAGCACTAGGACTGGTTTTAGGAAAAAGAGCCGACTTAACTTCTTTGAAAAATAAGGAAGAAAAATGTATTATTGAAGCTCATTTTGAGATTTCAAAATATAATTTGTTGCCATTTTTTGAAGCCAATGATTTAGATTATGAAGATGACACTATAATTAGACGTGAAATCTTGTCTTCGGGGAAATCCAGGGCTTTTATCAATGACAGTCCCGTAAATCTCCAAGAACTTCAGGAATTGAGCTTGTTCTTGATTGATATTCATTCGCAACAGCAAACTCAGGAGCTTTCGGATGAAAATGTGCAGTTTAATATTATTGACGCAATTGCCAATAATAAAGAAATAATTCTGGAGTATCAGTCGCTTTTAAAAAGCTATAAATTGGATAAATCCAAATTAAACGCATTGCTGAAAAGACAAAACGAGTCTAAGAAAGAACAGGAATACAATACTTTTTTATTGGATGAGTTAGTTGTAGCTCAATTAAAATTGGGTGAACAGGAGATTCTTGAGGCCGATTTCGAAAAATTAAATAATGTTGAGATTATAAAAGAATCTATTGATAGGTCTTTGGCTATTGCCAATGAAGAACAAATTGGTGTACTTCATAATTTGAATGAGATTAAAATTTCATTACAAAAAATCGCCTCTTTTTCAGTAGAGTATCATTCTTTGTTAGAAAGAATTACAAGTTTGACGATAGAATTTGATGATATTGCCGAAGAGATGAATCGTTGCTCTGAAAAGTTGATTAATGATCCAGAGCAATTAGATTTAATTAGTCAAAAACTGCAGGTAATTTTTAATTTACAGAAGAAACATCAGGTTGCCACTGTAGATGAATTACTTGAAATTCAAGCTAATCTAGAAAATTCAGTTTTGGAATTAGGCAATATGGAAGAAGAAATTGCAGCACTAATGATTTCTATTGAACAAAAAGCAGTTGAATTAGATGCTTTTTCGACCAGATTACATACTAATCGCTTGGAATCGATTCCGGTTTTATCTCAAAAATTGATTGCCATTTTAGAAACATTGGGAATGCCTAATGTGCGTTTCAAAATTGAAATTAATAGGACAGAAACCTATTTTCAAAACGGAAAAGATGAACTTCAATTTTTATTCTCTGCTAACAAAGGAACTGATTTTGGTTTGTTAAAAAAAGTGGCTTCTGGTGGAGAAATGTCAAGGATTATGCTTGCTGTTAAAGCAATATTGGCACAATACTCAAAATTACCAACCTTAATTTTCGATGAAATTGATACTGGTGTTTCTGGAGAAATAGCTATTAGAATGGGAGAAATCATGAAAGAAATGAGTCAGGAAATGCAAGTTTTTGCAATTACGCATTTGCCGCAAATTGCCGCAAAAGGAAATACTCATTTCAAAGTGTTTAAATCAACTGTTGGCGAGGATACACAATCTGAATTGAAATTGCTAAGCAATGACGAAAGAGTGGTCGAGATTGCTCAAATGTTATCAGGGACAATCGTTTCGGACTCTGCCTTAAATCACGCGAAAGCCTTGTTGAACTAATTTTTTGCCCTATATTTGTCACCTTAAGTTCATAAGTTTACATTTGAAAATATTATTTGAAGAATATATAAATAAACGAATTACCAAAAATATGATTATAGAACCTAGAATGAGAGGATTTATTTGTGCGTCATCACACCCAAAGGGATGCGAACAAAATGTTAAAAACCAAATTGAATACATAAAATCAAAAGGACCTATAAACGGGGCTAAAAAAGTATTAGTAATTGGAGCTTCAACTGGTTTTGGTTTGGCTTCAAGAATTTCAAGTGCTTATGGTTCTGATGCAGCTACAATTGGTGTGTTTTTTGAAAAACCTCCAACAGAAGGTAAAACAGCTTCACCTGGATGGTATAATTCTGCCGCTTTTGAAACGGAAGCGCATAAAGCAGGCTTGTACGCAAAAAGTATCAACGGAGATGCGTTTTCTAATGAAATAAAACAACAAACATTAGCTCTTATCAAATCAGATTTAGGTCAAGTAGATTTAGTTATTTATAGTTTAGCTTCTCCTGTTCGTTTGCATCCAGTTACTGGCGTTTTACATCGTTCTGTTTTGAAACCAATTGGCGATGTATATACTAACAAAACAGTTGATTTTCATTCGGGAAAAGTATCTGAAATCTCTATTGAACCGTGTAATGGTGATGATATTGAAAATACGATTGCCGTGATGGGTGGTGAAGATTGGGCAATGTGGATAGATGCTTTAAAAGCTCAAAACCTATTGGCTCCTGGCGCAATAACTGTTGCTTATTCATATATAGGACCGTCATTGACTGAAGCAGTATATAGAAAAGGAACAATTGGGCGTGCCAAAGATCATCTTGAAGCAACTGCATTTGCAATCACGGACAGTTTAGCTGATATTGATGGAAAAGCATTTGTTTCTGTAAATAAAGCATTGGTTACACAAGCAAGTTCAGCCATTCCAGTTATTCCATTGTATATTTCATTGTTGTATAAAATAATGAAAGAAGAAGGAATTCATGAAGGTTGCATTGAGCAAATTCAACGTTTGTATCAAGAACGATTGTTTACTGGAAATGAAATTCCTGTAGATGAGAAAGGTAGAATTCGTGTTGACGACTGGGAAATGCGTTCTGACGTTCAGGAAAAAATAGCTAAATTATGGGGTGAAGCTGTTACTGAAAATTTATCTGAAATAGGTGATTTAGAAGGGTATAGAAAAGATTTTTACAATCTATTCGGCTTTGACGTTGATGGAGTTGATTATGAAGTGGATACGAACGAAATGGTAAACATCGAAAGTATTACTTAATATTCTATTGTATTTAAAAACATTTATAAAACCATCAATTAATAGTTGATGGTTTTTTTATGGATAAAGATTATATTTGTTAAAAATTTTCAAGACTTAAAAATAAAATACTAATACCACATTCTAATTTTATGTTATTTTCCTTAATAATCCCAGTTTATAATCGGCCAGACGAAGTAGACGAGCTTTTAGAAAGTTTATGTCAAACAACATATAAAGAAATATTTGAAATTGTATTAGTAGAAGATGGTTCTACTTTAGTTTGTAAGGATGTCGCCCGAAAATACGGTGACAGACTTGATATTTCCTATTATTTCAAGGAGAATTCTGGACCTGGTGATTCTAGGAATTATGGAATGAGAAATGCCAGAGGCGATTACTTCCTTATTTTTGATTCGGATTGTATTATTCCAAAGCAGTATCTGTCCGAAGTTGATACGGCTTTAAAACAACATTATGTTGATTGTTTTGGAGGACCAGATAAAGCTCTAGATAGTTTTTCAGATATTCAAAAAGCAATAAATTTTGCAATGACTTCATTTCTAACCACCGGTGGAATTAGAGGTGGTTCCGAAAAAATCGACAAATTTCAACCTAGAAGCTTTAATATGGGCTTGTCAAAAAAAGCGTTTGAAGCATCAAAAGGATTTGGAAATATCCATCCAGGTGAAGATCCAGATCTATCCATACGATTATGGAATCTTGGTTTCGAAACCAAACTGTTCCCAAATGCGTATGTATATCATAAGAGAAGGATTGATTGGGATAAGTTTTCGGTTCAGGTTAATAAATTTGGTAAAGCGCGACCAATCTTAAACAGTTGGTATCCAAAATACAATAAACTTACTTTTTTCTTTCCTTCGGTTTTCATTATTGGATTTTTTGCTTCAATTGTGTTGTTGTTAGTTTTTAATTTTGATTACCTACTGCAATTGTATTTTATTTATTTTTTACTGTTGTTTTTGGTATCATCATTTCAGAATAAAAGTATCAAAATAGGTTATTTGTCAATAATTGCGATTTGGAAACAATTTTACGGTTATGGAATGGGTTTCATGCATTCCTATTTTAAAGTAATTATTTTGCGACAAAAACCAGAAGTGGCTTTTCCAGAATTATTTTTTAAAGTATAATATGACAAAAATTATTGGTTTAACTGGAGGTATTGGGAGTGGTAAAACCACAGTAGCAAATTACTTTAAATCATGTGGCATTCCAATTTATATTGCTGATGATGAGGCAAGAAAAATCATGGAATCAGCTTCTATTATTGAAGCTATTAAAGACTCATTTGGTACTGATGTTTTTGAAAATGAGATATTGAATAGAGAAAAATTAGCAAAAATTGTATTTAATAATCCTGAAAGATTAGAAAAACTCAATAGTATTGTTCACCCTGCTGTAAAAAAACACTTTGAGCAATGGCTTTTGCAAAATCAAGCGGCTCCTTATGTTATTTATGAAGCTGCCATATTATTTGAAAGTGGACGTTATAAAGACTGTGATATAATTATAACTGTAACAGCGCCAATAGAATCAAGGATTGAACGGGTTATTAAACGAGATAAAACGACACGAGAACTTGTTTTGAAACGAATAAATGCACAATGGACAGATGAAAAACGTATTTCAAAAAGCGATTTCATTATTGAAAATATTTCTGTTGAAACTACAAAGTTAGAAATTGATCGAATTCTTAAAATCTTAAAGATTAAACAAAAACAAGTATAATTGTTAATGTTTGGTTAATCTATCATCTAATATATTGTTAAAATACTAAATTTGTTTCGATGAATAAACTTTTTTTTAGATTACTTGTTTTTCTGATGAGTTTGTCCTTAATAGGGATTATTCTTGTTCAGGTGTATTGGTTTAACACTTCTTTTAAGAACAATGATGAACAATTTAAAATTCATGTAAAACAAGTAATTAGTGATGTAGCGGATAAAATTCAAAAACAAGAAACCTATAAATTTTATGATAAGATTAATCATATTAAGGACAGTACAGGCAAGCTTCCAAAAAAAGATGATCTATTAGAGTTTTATTATGTACAGAAAAATCCGAAAACCAATAAAACTATTGTCTATTCGAACAGTATAATATCTGAAGACTATAATATTTCACCTACGTTCTTTGATAAAAAATTTAATAGTGAAAAGTTCAAAAGCTTTAGTTCCAAAAGAGTTACAGAGGTGTACAACAATAACTCTGTTGATAACTCAGGTATTAGCCAAAGTTTAATACCCGATGTTAGAATTGAAAAATCAGGAAATCTAGACATTTTAGACAACGCAATTTTTGAAATTTCAGCGAAAGATGTATTGTCAGCTATGCCACTTGAGGAACGTGTTTCTGTACCAGTTTTACAAAAACTTATTAAGAAAGAATTAGAAGAACATGGTGTTGAAACTAAGTTTGAGTTTGGTATTTATAGTAATAATTTAGCTACTAAAATTAAATCAAATGAGTTTAAATACGATAAAGATGCTACGTATTCAATCCCTGTTTTTATTGATAATGAAGGGAGTACGAAGTACGAATTGTTGGTTACGTTTCCACTTAAAAAGAAATTTTTATTATCAGAATTAATTAGTATTACGGTACTTTCAATCATTTTTACACTAATTATTTTGATTGCCTATTCTAGTGCATTGAATCAGTTAATCCGTCAACGCCAAATTTCTGAAATCAAGAATGATTTCATAAATAACATGACTCATGAGTTCAAAACTCCAATAGCAACGATTAATCTGGCTTTGGATGCAATAAAGAATCCTAAAATAATTGATGATAAAGAGAAGGTTTTGCGATACCTTCAAATGATTAAGGATGAAAATAAGCGCATGCATGCACAAGTTGAAAATGTTTTACGAATTTCTAAATTAGAAAAGAAAGAATTAGATATCGTCAAAGAGCCACACAATATTCATGAGATTATTGAAGACGCAATTGAGCACGTAAATTTAATTTTAGCGGATAGAGAAGGAACAATTATAAGTCATTTTAATGCTTTACGAAACACAGTATTAATCAATGATGTTCATTTTACGAATGTGATTGTGAATATTTTAGAGAATGCTATAAAATATTCTCCAAATGTTCCAGAAATTGAAATTTGTACTGAAAACATCAAAGATATGATCATTATAAAAATCAAAGACAAAGGTTTGGGAATGAGTAAAGCTGCCCAGAAAAGAATTTTTGAAAAATTTTATAGAGAACATACTGGTGATATACATAATGTGAAAGGACATGGATTAGGATTGTCCTATGTAAAAAGAATAGTTGATGACCATAACGGTCAGGTTTATGTAGAAAGTGAAAAGGGAAAAGGGAGTACCTTCATAATAAAATTACCATTAATAAATTAGAATATGGAAAATGTAAATAAAAAAATACTTCTAGTCGAAGATGACCTTAATTTTGGTGCAGTTTTAAAAGATTATTTAATGCTAAATGATTTTGATGTTACTTTAGCAAAAAACGGAATGGAAGGTTTTGAAAAATTCAAAAAGGATACATATGATTTATGTATTTTGGATGTAATGATGCCTTACAAAGATGGATATACATTAGCTAAAGAAATTAGAGAAAAAAACAATGAAGTGCCAATCATTTTTTTAACAGCAAAATCAATGAAAGAGGATGTCTTGAAGGGGTACAAAGCTGGTGCTGATGATTATTTGAATAAACCATTTGATTCTGAAGTATTGTTGATGAAAATCAAAGCAATAATTCAAAGAAAATCATCAGATACTAAAGCAGAACAGGTACAATTTGAATTTAATATTGGTAAATTTCATTTGAATTCAAAGCTTCGTTTTTTAACCTTTAATAATGAAGAACCAATTAAATTGTCTCCAAAAGAGAATGAATTATTGAAAATGTTGATTCTTCACGAAAATGATTTGATGCCAAGAGAATTAGCATTAACCAAAATTTGGAGAGATGACAATTATTTCACTTCCAGAAGTATGGATGTGTATATTGCTAAATTGAGAAAGTATTTGAAACTTGATGAAGATGTTGAAATTTTAAACATTCACGGAGAAGGTTTTAGATTAGTTGTAAAAAATAAAGTAGCAGAATAAATAAGATAAGCCTCAAGAAATTGAGGCTTTTTTGTCGCATCTAAACACGTATTTTATTTGTAGTTTAATTGCAAAGCGAAACAGACTTTGTCTTCTTTTGTAATACTAAAAATAGTTTCCTCTTCAGAAATATTTTCATGAATTATCACTTCATCCTTTAGCGATAATTCCTTTAAAAAATTCATTTCAAAACTTTCAACTTTTTGATTCAGAATTATTTTTGGATCAACTAAATCCAAACACCACTCTAAATATTTAACATTATTGACGTGATTCACAATGTCTAAATCGGATAAAAACACTTTTTTTTCAAAAACTATTTCTTTCTCATGATTGAAATTGATTTTTGAAAAACTTTTCAGAGTAGCTCTTTTTTCTGGATATAATTCAAAGTGTTCAAACGGTAAGACCAATGCTTCAGGGCGACGTTTTTTTGTGTTAAAAACAACCCAGAAAGTCTCAGAACCTACAATTTTTTCTCCATTTACGTACATTTCCAACGCCCTAATAGAACGGGAGTTGGCCAGGGAATGAATCCATGTTTTTACAGTTACAATATCTCCCGACTTGGGTAATTTGTTGATTTCAACACGCATTCGGCTCAATACCCATGCCTGGTCAAATTCCTGCATATCAGTAAAACTAACACCACCAATTTCAGAATGTGCTGCAGCGGTTAATTGTAAAACATTACATAAATCTGTGTATTTTAAAAATCCATTTGGAGCGCACTGCGTAAAATTGATTTCCCAGTCTTTGCTAAGAATAGAGGTGAAGTTAGGAGAGATAGACATATTGAAAAATAGTATGAATTTGGATTATTTCGTTTTATTCTTTTGAGCGGATGTAATTTACAATAGTTTCATATGGAGTTTCAAAATCAAACCATTTGGTATTTTCATTTCTTTTGAACCAAGTTAATTGGCGTTTTGAAAACCGTCGGGTATTTTTCTTTATTTCTTCAACAGCAAATTCCAATGTAATTTCTTTGTCTAAATAGCGGAATAATTCTCTATAACCTACCGTTTGAAGCGCATTTAGCTCTTTGTTATGAAATAACGATTTTGCTTCAGCCAGAAGTCCGTCATTCATCATAATATCAACGCGTTGATTTATGCGGTTGTAGATGATTTTTCTGTCTGCTTCCAGACCAATTAAAATAGGAGTGAAGTTGCGACTGTTTTGCTTTTGATTTAAAAAAGAAGAATAGGGTTTTCCGGAACCTATGCATACTTCTACAAAGCGCATCATTCGTTGCGGGTTTTGCAGGGTTTGTGGATTTTCGATAGTTATATTTTTATAATATTCAGGATCTAAAAGTTCAAGCTTTTGTTGCAAATATCCAATTCCAAGTTTTTCATAATTAGTTGTTATCTCAGTACGTACTGCAGCGTCTATTTCTGGAAATTCATCAAAACCTTTTAGAATAGCGTCTACATACAATCCGGAACCGCCAACCAGAATAGCGTAATCATTGGTCAAAAATAATTCGTCTAGTTTTGCTATAGCTTCTTTCTCGAAATCACCTACGGTATAATTCTCGAATATAGATTTATTTTGGATGAAATGATGCTTGGCAGCGTTTAATTCTGCTATGTTAGGAACTGCAGTTCCAATGGTCATTTCCTTGAAAAACTGTCGGCTGTCACAGGAAAGGATATCGCATTTGAAATAATTCGCTAATACAATACTCAAGGAAGTTTTTCCTATAGCCGTAGGACCGATAATAGTGATTACGTATTTCATATTTTTTAGCCCAGATGGAAACGGAAACCCCGGAGTTATGAAAGTTAGTTTTTCTTGGTGTAAAAGAGCGACCAGAGGAAGCTCCTTTTATGCCTTAGAAAAACAACTGAAATAACGAGGAGTTGCAGTGTACAGCTGGAATTGCTTCAAATTAATAAATTATAGTTTGGTACCGCAATGGTAGCAGTATTTTGCGTCAAATTCGTGTCCTTCAGTTCCACAAACGGAGCACGGATTGATTCGTTCCTCCTTTGGTTTTTTGCGGTTGCTGTTTGCAAATTCAGCAGAAACAATTCCTGTAGGGACAGCTATTACTCCGTAACCCATTATCATAACTACCGATGCGATTGCTTGTCCTAATGGGGTTATGGGCGAAATATCGCCATATCCTACGGTTGTGAGAGTTACGATAGTCCAGTAAATACTGATGGGGATACTTGTGAAACCGCCCTCGTCTCCTTCGACGACATACATAATCGATCCTATTATGATGCTGCTGATTAACATAAAATAGATGAAAATCAATATTTTCCCTCTACTAGCAATCATGGCTTCTTTGAGATGTGTGGATTGGCTGGAGAATTGAGGATGTTTTAAAATTTTGAATAGCCGTAACAGTCGTAAAGCTCTTAATATGGTTAAAACACTGGTTCCAACAAAAAATAAGGAAAAATACATGGGTATTGTAGCAATCAAATCAATAATTCCATAAAAACTGAAGATGTATTTTAAAGGTTTTTTGATAGATATGACGCGCAGAATGTATTCGATAGTGAAGAATATTGTGATAACCCACTCTAAAACAATAAGTTCATTGTGGTATTTTGTATCGATTCCTTTTACTGTTTCGAGCATAACGATTACGATACTAACCAGAATTACGCCTAAAAGAACAAGATCAAAGAATCGGCCAGAAGCTGTATTGGTTCCGTAGATTATAATATTGGTTTTTTGTCTAAAAGTGTTGAATATTGACTTTGTTCGCTGCATAATTATTTAGTTGTTACGGTATGCGTTTGAAATTTCAAGATCTTTAATGACTTATACTTTCTGATATGTAATTGTATTATGTTTTTAGTATCACGGTTATTTTGCATTGGAATGATGATGTTTCTTAGTATTTCTATATTGTTGATTTGATAGTTTAAATCATAAAAAGTATAGCCTTTGTACATTCCATTTTCTATCAAAACCGCCGATCGTTCGCTGATGTTTCTTCCTTTATCAATCAAAACCATATTTTGATTTTCAAAGCTGTTTTTCTCGATAAAACGAAGTACTCTAGCATTGTATTCTTCTGGAGAAATGCTACCAACACACGCACCGTCACATTCCTTTATGCTGTATTGAAAACAGTTTGTTTTAGAAACATACAAACCAGTAAGTTTTTGGCACAACTTATATTGAGAAGTTATGGTGAACAACGCATTTTTACCTTCTTGTAAGGAACTATAGGTGGTGATTTCTTTTTTTCGACCATCTGCTTTTTGAAGTTTTAAGTTGATATACCCATTTGTATCTTTTTCAGCATATAAAGCAAATTGAAAAATACTCTTTCTTTGTGCTCTGTTATAAATGGGTTTGTTGATTTTTATTTCTTCACTTTCTTTCAATAAAGCAATCAATTCACTGCCAGTTTCGTCATAAGTTACGGTGAAAACTTCGGCTTGAATCTTTTTGCACTTAGTTGAAGTTCCTGTAAAATGCTGATTGACACGTTTTTTTATGTTTCGGCTTTTGCCAATATAAATCAGATTTCCTTTTTCATTGTGAATGTAGTATATACCTGTTTTTGATGGTAATCCCGCCACAATATCCAGTAATTTTGGAGCAATCCCTTTTTCGAATTCCAGTTTTATAAAATCTTTTACAATTTCTTTTTCTAAATCTTTTTCTAATAGAATTTTAAATAATTTGATTGTTGCCAAGGCATCTCCGCTAGCTCTGTGGCGATCAGCCATTGGGATTCCAAGCGCGCGAACCAGTTTTCCTAAACTATGAGACGGTTGCTCTGGTAACAATCTTTTTGATAATTCAACTGTACAGAGTGTTCTGGATTCAAAATCATAGCCCAATCGTCTGAATTCAGTTCTTAATATGCGGTAATCAAAAGAGGCATTATGAGCGACAATAACACAGTCGTTTGTTATTTCGATGATGCGTTTTGCTATTTCAAAAAACTTGGGAGCAGATTGTAACATGGCATTATTTATACCCGTAAGTTTCACTACAAAAGGCTGAATTGGAATTTCCGGATTTACTAAACTGATGAATTGATCGATCACTTCATGCCCATCAAATTTATAGATAGCTATTTCAGTGATTCCCTCTTCGTTGAATTGTCCTCCGGTAGTTTCTATGTCGAGTATTGCGTACAAAATAAGTTTTAGTGTTCAATTTTTAGTATTCAGTCTTTGCGAGAAACAAAGCAATCTTATTAATCTTAACTTCTATCTTTATCGTCCCCCAAAGATACTACTTCCTATTCGAACCATCGTGCTTCCGCATTCAATTGCGAGTTGATAATCGCCAGACATTCCCATTGAAAGAGTGTTTAGGTTGCAGATTTCAGATTTCAGATTTTTGTTAGTATCAAAAATCGATTTCAAATGCAGAAATTCTTTCTTAATTTGATCTTTATTAGCTGTGAAAGTTGCCATTCCCATTAATCCTACGATTTGGATATTTTTCAGTTCCTGAAATTCATTTGAAGTTAGGAGTGAAGTAAGTTCTTCCTCGTCAAGACCAAATTTAGTTTCTTCTTCAGCAATATATATCTGTAACAAACAATCAATAGTTCTATTGTTTTTTTTAGCTTGTTTATTGATTTCCTGTAGTAATTTCAAACTATCAACGCCATGGATCAAGCTCACAAATGGCGCCATAAATTTGACTTTATTTGTTTGAACGTGACCTATCATGTGCCATTGAATATCTTTGGGCATTTGTTCCCATTTCTCGGTCATTTCCTGAATTTTATTTTCTCCAAAAATGCGTTGACCAGCTTCATAAGCTTCCATTAAATCCGAAACAGGTTTAGTTTTTGAAACCGCAACTAAGGTTACCTGTTTCGGTAATGTAGCTTTTATGTTGAGTAAATTAGTTTGAATTGACATTGTTATATATTTTTTTGTTTATTAATTCTAATCCAAATTTGAAATTAATAAACAGATGTTTGGCGTTTTGAATTTAGTTAAAAATTACATCTGTAGACTTTTAAGTTATTTTTTACTAACCTTAAAATCTGCTAAAATTTCTAATTATTAAATAAACTGTTTCGAAATCTTTTCTGCTTTCTTACTTTCAGCATAATCGTAGAAACCTTCGCCTGATTTTACTCCCATTTTTCCAGCTCTAACCATGTTTACCAGTAATGGGCAAGGTGCATATTTTGGATTTTTGAAACCGTCATACATTACGTTCAAAATAGCTAAACATACGTCAAGACCTATAAAATCAGCAAGTTGCAAAGGTCCCATTGGGTGTCCCATTCCCAATTTCATAACCGTATCAATTTCATAAACTCCAGCAACTTTGTTGTATAATGTTTCGATTGCTTCGTTGATCATTGGCATCAAAATTCTATTGGCAACAAAACCAGGATAATCATTTACTTCAACAGGCGTTTTTCCTAATTTCGCAGAAAGATCCATAATTATTTTCGTCACTTCGTCTGAAGTAGTATAACCACGAATGATTTCTACCAATTTCATAATTGGCACAGGATTCATAAAGTGCATACCAATTACACGCTCCGGATGCGCTACAACAGCTCCAATTTGCGTAATAGAAATAGAAGAAGTATTGGTTGCCAAGATTGTATTATGAGAACAAGCTTCGTTCAGTTGCTTGAAGATATTTAGTTTTAGTTCAACGTTTTCAGTTGCAGCTTCAACTACTAAATCCACGCCTACAACACCGTCTTTGATATCAGTATAAGTGATGATATTCGTAATTGTTTTTGCTTTGTCTTCTTGGGTGATGCTCCCTTTTGCAAACATGCGGTCCAAATTGGCGGCGATAGTTGCCATTCCTTTATCCAATGATTTTTCAGAAACATCTATTAGTTTTACGGTAAAGCCACTTTGTGCAAAGGTATGCGCGATTCCATTGCCCATTGTTCCTGCCCCGATTACAGCTATTGTTTTCATATTTTTTAGTTTAAACCTTAATCAAATTTTATTATTTCTTAAAACAATCAATGATTTGGTACGCCACTCTTAAAGCTTCGGTAGCTTGTTCCAATGTTACAACAGGAGTAGCATTAGTATTTATGGCGTCTGCAAAAGATTCCAGTTCATCTAGGATTGCATTGTTTTGTTGTACATCTGGATTGGAAAAGTAAATTTGTTTTTTTACTCCTTCGGCATTTTGTAAAATCATATCAAAGTCACCTGGGAATTCCGGAGCATCTTTCATTTTAACCACTTCACATCTTTT
The DNA here is from genome assembly GCA_017995345.1 of Flavobacterium sp. Lineage (GTDB taxonomy): Bacteria > Bacteroidota > Bacteroidia > Flavobacteriales > Flavobacteriaceae > Flavobacterium. The sequence goes on along the minus strand of JAGOJA010000006.1, from coordinate 24,585 downwards.
TTCTAAGAAATCAACCGAGATGTAAGCGTCTTTTTGAAAAAAACGAGATTTACGCATGTTTTTCATCGAAATTCGGCTCGCCGTTAAATTCGCGACACAACCATTTTCAAATTCTATTCTTGCATTGGCAATATCCGGAGTATCACTAATAACCGAAACGCCACTCGCACTAATGTTTTTCACTTTTGATTTTACAACACTCAAAATAGCATCAATATCATGAATCATCAAATCTAAAACCACGGGAACATCGGTTCCGCGAGGATTAAATTCAGCAAGACGATGCGCCTCAATAAACATAGGGTTTTCAATCATGTTTTTGGTAGCGATGAATGCAGGATTGAAACGTTCTACATGACCAACTTGACCTTTGACATTATATTCTTTTGCCAAAGCGATAATTTCTTCGGCTTCTTCAACCGTATTTGAAATGGGTTTTTCAATAAAAACATGCTTGCCCGATTTGATGGCTACTTTGGCACATTTGTAGTGCGAAAGAGTTGGTGTAACAATATCAATTACATCAACTGCATGAATTAGTGTTGCAATTGTGCTAAAATGTTTATAGCCAAATTCCTTAGAAATTTTTTCAGCATTCTCCTGATTAGGGTCATAAAAACCGACTAATTCATATTTATCAGATTGTTGTAATAAACGCAAATGTATTTTTCCTAGATGACCGGCACCTAACACTCCAATTTTCAGCATAATGTTGTAATTTGTACAAAAATAACAATAAAATCATTAATCTATTATTGATTATGGGACATTTATTCGGTTAATTTAAAATTTAGAATTCAAAAAATCTTTTCTATTTTTACCAAAATTAAATATTAAATTTTGAAAGACACAGCCAAGCATCAAGGACTTCGGAATCAATTAGTAAGCATTTTAGAGGAAAAAGGGATTGCCGACAAAAGTGTCTTGGGGGCAATAAAAAAGATTCCAAGACATTTGTTTTTAAACTCCAGTTTTGAAGATTATGCGTACCAAGATAAAGCATTTCCTATTGGTGCAGGGCAAACCATTTCTCAACCTTATACCGTTGCCTTTCAATCCCAATTATTAGAAGTTAAAAAAGAACACAAAATATTAGAAATAGGAACAGGTTCGGGGTATCAAACAGCTGTTTTATGCCTGCTAGGGGCTAAAGTTTATAGTGTTGAAAGACAGAAAGAATTGTTCAAGCAAACTTCAAATTTATTTCCAAAATTGAATATTCGTCCCAAACATCTTTCTTTTGGAGATGGGTATAAAGGACTGCCAAGTTACGCTCCTTTTGATAGTATTATTGTTACTGCAGGTGCTCCCTTTATTCCGCAACCTTTGATGGCACAGCTTAAAATAGGAGGAAGGCTAGTTATTCCGTTAGGTGAAGAGGTGCAAATTATGACTTTGCTAATCAGAAAAAACGAAACACAATTCGAGAAACACGAGTTTGGTGAGTTTCGATTTGTTCCGTTATTAGAAGATAAAAATTAAAAATAGTCTTCGGTTCTCTTTTCAAAAAATTGATGGGAATTGAAGACCATTTTTATTGACCAATAATGGTTAGATACCGTTCTAAACTTTCTTTTTCTATTTGAGCAATAAACAATAAAAAATCTTCTTTATTGTTTTTAGTTTGAGCTGTTTCGAGCGTTCGATAATAGTGCATTCTACTGTCATAATCCCCTTTTATATTAGCAATTATGTAGCCGTGCTGCAATAAAATTAAGTTCATAACTAAACGTGAAGTCCTACCGTTTCCATCAATAAATGGATGAATAGTTACTAAACGTTCGTGCATTTCAGCGGCCAAAACTATAGGATGTAGACTTAATTTATTAGTTTCATACCAAATAAAATAATCTTCCATTTCTTTAGTTACTAAAAAGGGTTGTGGCGGCTTGTGACTACTTCCTTGAATCATCACTTGTACTTTCCTATAGTGACCAGCATCTTCGGGGTGAATTCCTCTTAAAATAAGATTATGGACTGTAAGTAGTTCGCGTTCGTTTATAGGCATGTTTTTTTGCATCAAATCTTTGATGTAAGCTATAGCTTCATGATGATTAATAACTTCGAGATGTTCTCGCATGCTTTTTCCGGAAATCGTCAAACCTTCGTTGATTACTAAATCAGTTTCTCGTAGGGTCATGGTATTTCCTTCGATTCGGTTACTTTCAAAAGTATATTCTAATTCCAATGCCTGAGCTATTCGAAAGCTATCAAATTTCCTAAAACTATCTAGTTTTGTCTTCAAAACATCTATTTCATCTAAAATTTTCTGTAGTGTAGTAGATAATTTTTTATTGGCAGGTTTGCTTAGGTATCTTATTTCTTGTTCCGCAACTAGCAATGCTTTTAGCGCAAACTCATCATGACCAATTTCATAAAGGATTTTTTCTTTAAGCCACGCAACCATGATTGTTTCTAAATCAATTTCCAGCAATGACGCTAGTTTGATGACTTGCTCTCTGGTGGGTTTTCTGGTGCCACTTTCAAATTTGCTGATCAATGCTTGGTCTATTCCTAAAAGCTGTGCCACTTCTCTAGTTTTGAGCCCTTTTTGTTCTCTAGCATTTTTGAGTAGCGTTTTCATTTAAATAAAAATGTTTTAAATTGTCTTGACAAATTTAGTCATTTTTATTTGATAAAAAAAAACACAGACCTTATTTTTTAATTTAAAATGATTTTTTGATTCTCTCTAGGTCGCGTTTGGTATCTTGTTCTTTTAGAGATTCGCGCTTGTCATAGGTTTTCTTTCCTTTACAAAGACCTATTTGCAGTTTGGCCAGCCCTTTTTCATTGGTAAACAATTTCAAAGGAACTATTGTCAATCCTTTAGCTTGAACGCTTTTGAGCAAACCTTTTAACTCCTTTTTTTTCAAAAGTAATTTTCTTTCGCTTCTTGCCTTGTGGTTGAATTGATTACCAAATGTATATTCTTCAATATAGGTATTTATGGCAAAAAGTTCATTATTACTAAATTCACAAAAACTTTCTGTGATATTTGCTTTCCCTAATCGAATGGATTTGATTTCGGTACCAGCCAAAACAATTCCAGCATTAAATGTTTCGATTATTTCATAATCGAATTTGGCTCTTTTATTGTATATGTTTACTGTTTTTAGCATAGTTTACAAAGGTAGCAAAAATTAAAGATTTAGCAATACCTTATGGTAATTTCAGTAATTGGAATGTGATTTCACCCTCGATAATAATTACAATATATAAATTACCAAAAGTACCATCCTCAATATCAGTAAATATGTTTTGATTGATCATTTGATTGACAAATTTTGGAGTAGTATTGCTATGTCCCACAATCAAAACTTTTTTTCCTAAAGTTTCTTTTTTGAAAGATTCAATCGTAATATTTTTAGGGTTATATAGTTTAATTTGGATATTTTGTGCTGTAGCAGTAGGACTTGCAGTTTGTATGGTTCTTCTATATTCCGTCGAGTAAATTTTATCAAAACTAACTTCTGAAAATATTTTGTTCCAAAGAGCAGCTCTTTCCAAACCGCTTGTCGATAAATCTGGATTCTGAGAATTATCTACTTTTTCGGCATGGCGAATAAAGTAATAGGTAGTTGCAATTTTTTGTCCCAAGCTGATATTTAAAAACAAAAGAGCAATTAGTAGGAGCAATTTTTTCATTTGATTGAATTTTAAAAATTTGGATTTACCGTTTTTATATACTTTTAAACGGTACTGTCCGATAAAAAAAGAAGCCATAATGAATGGCTTTTTTTATCGGACAGTAATAAGGTTTTCAAATAAAGTATTAGTTGTACACACTCTCTTTTTTGAAGTGAATAGCAAGTAGATAATACACTACTGCTCTGTATTTATTTTTATTAGAACGACCGTATTTTTCCATAACTGCATCTATTCCTTTGTCTAACTCGGGTCCATCAGTAAGTCCTAATTTCTTGATTAGAAAATTATTTTTTACCGTATCCAATTCTGATTGCTGGCTTCCGGCAACGGTTGCTGAATCGGCATTATAAATTGACGGACCACAACCAATAGTTACTTTTGTCAATAGATCCATATTTGGATTTACACCACATTTGTCTTTCAAATCGGCTGCATACTTTGCAATTAACTCTTCTCTTGCACTCATAAATATAAATTTAAACGTTAAATATTAATTTTTAATTATATCAAATTTAATCAATTAATAGTAGCTTTTAGAGTGTTTTTTAAAATAATTACACCAATTGTTTAAAATATTGCAGTAAAATGCTGTCATTTTCCAAAGTTGGCGTAAAAACCTCTAAGATACTAGGCTTTTCATTTTGCGCATACAAAGCGTTCAAACTTGTTACTAAACTCGTTTCGTCACTGGCAATACCATATTCAAATCCGTACATTTTTGCCAAATGTTCAGCGGTCAAACAATGAGAAGTTTCAAAGAATGTATTAAAAACTGGGCTTTCTTCATGCCCAGGTAAAATTCGAAAAATACCACCACCACCGTTATTGATTAATATAATCTTAAAGTTTTTTGGAATGTAATTGTTCCATAACGCGTTACTGTCATACAAAAAACTAATATCTCCAGTTATGAAAATCGTCTGTTTTTTATTGGCAACAGCCGCGCCAATAGCCGTAGAAGTACTTCCGTCTATTCCGCTAGTACCACGATTGCAATAGACATCAATTGAAGGGTCAATGTCTATTAATTGTGCATACCGGATTGCTGAACTGTTGCTGATTTGCAACTGACTATTCATTGGCAAACGCTGAATCACTTTTTCGAAAACTTTAAAATCTGAAAAAGGAATTTTAGAAAGATAAAAATCACTTTTTAGCTTTCGCAACACTTTTACAGCGTTAAATTGCTGAAAATAATTACTTTCCGTTGCATTTGTAAGGGGCAGAAAAGCATCAAAAAACACATTTGGCGTTACTTCAAAATGTTTTGTCAAAGCGCCAAAAGTATCATACGCTCTCCAAGGATCAATATGCCAATGGTGTTTTGGTTTGTATTTTCTTAAAAAGGTCTTAATTCGTTTCGAAACGACCATTCCGCCAAAAGTCACTAAAATTTCTGGACGAAAGTATTCAAAATCTTCTTCCGTAAAAGGCGTAATTATCGTATCGATAGTATTTATAAAAGTCTCGTGATGCACATTAGAAGTCGTTTCAGTCAAAACTACAACTGACTCCTCTTTGGCGAAAGCCGTTATTGTTTTTTTACTAATGGCATTGGGTTCATTTACTCCAACCAAAATCATTTTTTTGGTAGCATTGTTCCAAATCGTTGCGTATTCTGATACCTCTTCGATAGAGATTGTTTGAGTGTTATTTGCGAAAGCAACAGTATTTGCAGCCACAGAAAGCGCTGAAACGGTTTCGTACAAAGGCTCTTCAAAAGGCGCATTGATGTGAACAGGACCTTTTTGAGTGATGGCCGTATTGATGGCTTCGTTGATTTTTAAATCATTTGCAGCCGAAACGTTTTCCTGTAAATTAGCGTTGAACAATGAATGGTTTTCGAATACATTTTCTTGTCGAATCGTTTGTCCGTCGCCAATATCAATTTTGCTTTGCGGACGATCTGCCGAAATCACTATCAAAGGAATCTGACTGTAAAATGCTTCCGCAAAAGCGGGATAATAATTCAATAAAGCCGAACCAGAAGTACATACCAAGGCAACGGGTTGCTTGGTTTGTTGTGCGATTCCCAATCCAAAAAAAGCAGCCGCACGTTCGTCAGCAATGCTATAACATAGAAAGGCAGGATTATTAACAAAACCTATTGTTAACGGTGCATTACGGGAACCTGGCGAAATAATTATGGTGGTGATTCCTTTGGACAAACAAATTTGAATGATGCTTTGTGCTAAAGGTATTTTGGGGTAAATCATTGTTTTAGTTTCAAAGAAACAAAGATACAAAGTTGTAAAGGTTTTTCTATTATCTTAAATAGTTTTCTTAAATTTGAAGGAAATTATATTCTATATGGAAATCAAAATAAGACCAGCTGTTTTTGCCGATTTAGACACAATATTGGAAATTATCAATCACCAAATACTAAACAGCACATCGATTTATGATTATGAGCCACGCAATTTTGAAACCCATAAATTGTGGTTTGATGACAAATTAGCCCGTGATTTACCTGTAATTGTAGCTGAAACTGAAAATGGAACGATTGGATTTGCTACTTATGACTCTTTTCGTCATAAAATAGGGGATCGTTTTACGGTGGAGCATTCTGTTTATGTTGCGGTAGAGTTTTTAGGAAAAGGAGTTGGAAAATTATTACTGGCTGAACTTATCCAATTGGCAAAAAAACAAAAATACCATACTATGATAGGAGTTATTGACTCTGAAAATGAAGGTAGTATTGCTTTTCATAAAAAATATGGTTTTGAAACCGTTGGTATAATTAAAGAATCAGGCTATAAATTTGATCGTTGGCTCAGTTCCGTTTTCATGCAATTGATTTTAGAGTAAATCAATTTGTACCACAATTTGGTTGGTTTTTTTAAAAAGTCTTTTATGTTCGACTTTAAAGACTTTAAGGCTTGAGACTTTATAGTATATTTGCACAATTAAATTTTTCATGGACTATACCTTACTTTCATCGCCTTTACAGGGATTTACCGACTTTCGATTTAGAAATGCCCAAAACAAACTTTTTGGAGGAATTGATACTTTTTACTCGCCCTACATTCGTTTGAACGGAAAAATGGTTGTCAAACGGTCTTACGAAAGAGATTTACTTCCTGAAAACAACCTTGGTTTAGAAGTAATTCCGCAAGTTATTACAAATGATGCCGATGAGTTTTTATTTGTGGCCAATTATGTTCGAGAATTGGGATACAAGGAATTAAACTGGAATTTGGGATGTCCTTATCCTATGGTAACCAAGTCTGGCATGGGTTCCGGTTTGATTAACAATCCGGATAAAATCAACCATATTCTTGACCGAGCACACTCTGAAACTGACATTATAGTGTCTATTAAAATGCGTTTGGGGTATGAAAACAGCGAAGAAATCCTTGATGTTTTACCTATTTTAGACACCTATCCCATTAAGAATATTGCGATACATGCGCGTACTGGAAAACAATTGTATAAAGGAGGCGTGCATCTGGATGCTTTTCAGCAATGTATCGACAGCACAATTCACAAATTGTATTACAATGGAGATATCACTTCGGTGGCTAAATTTCATGAAATGCAGCAACGATTTCCAAGTATTAACCATTGGATGATTGGCCGAGGATTAATTTCGGATCCTTTTTTGCCTAGCATGATCAAAAACAATACATCCGAATACCCTGCAAACAAAATAGAGTTGTTCAGTGCGTTTCACGATACTTTATATGCTATTTACAGCGAATCACTTTCTGGTTCGACGCATATTTTGCTAAAAATGTACCATTTATGGGAATATTTTTCGGTTACATTTTCTAATCCACATAAGGTTTTGAAAAAAATAAAAAAAGCACAAAGTATTAGAAATTACGAAGCTGCAGTTGCAGAAATTTTCAAAAATGAAAAGTTTTAAAAATAATAAACCATTAAGAAAATAAGAAAAATTAAGCAATTCTAAATATTTCTTAATGGTTGAATTCCTAAAACCTTAAAAAAAAAGAGATTTTCAGTCAAATGAAAATCTCTTTTTTGGTTTATAAAAACTAGCAATAGTAAATTATGCTTTAATCCAATTCAATACTTCTGGATCCGTTACTAATGTTCTTGGAGCAATCACTTTTTCTAATTCTCCTTTTTCGTTGATTAAGTATTTTTGAAAATTCCATTCCACCGTTGAATCTTGCAATCCGTTTTTAGATTTTTGAGTCAAAAACTGATAAATTGCAGCCATATCATCTCCTTTTACAGAAACTTTGTCCATCATTGGGAAGGTTACTCCGTAATTCAGTTGACAAAAAGTAGCAATTTCTTCATTCGTTCCTGGTTCTTGCGAAGCAAAATTATTAGCTGGAAATCCTACAATGACCAATCCTTTGTCTTTGTATTCTTTATAAACTGCCTCAAGATCTTTGTATTGTGGCGTCAATCCACATTTTGAAGCTGTATTTACAATCATGATTTTTTTCCCTTTTAAAGAAGCAAAATCAAAACTGTTTCCTGATAAATCTTCTACTTTAAACTGATAAATCGTTTCTTTTGCAGTTGTAGCGGTGTTTGTATTCATTGTAGATTTTTTAGGTTGTGCCTGATTTTGGCAACTAAATAATAGTAAAGCGCAAGTGGCTATAAATACTAGATTTTTCATAATTGAAATTTTTTATAAATTTAAATAAATATTTGTTTTATCAAAACTATTTTTAGTTAAACAGTAGTTAAATAAAAAGAAGTCTAACAGTATCGAAATGCTAGACTTCCAAAAAAATTAACCATTAAATCTTACGATTGTATTTAAAAGGTATAAGTAATTTTTCCTTTCATAAAGAATGGCGTTCCAGGAGTAAAATGAATTTCTTCGACACTTTCTAGTTCATTTTGTAGTCTGGATTCCGTTGCAAACTGCGTTTCATTCCATTCAGTATTAAAAATATTTTCTACTGAAACTCCAAAATTGATTTTCTTATATTGGTAATTCAAATTCAAATCGGAAACAAAATAGCCTTTGGCAACAATAGAATTATCTTCATTTGCCGGACGATTTTTTAAATAACGATATCTCATTCCTCCTGAGAAACCATTCACTTTTTGAAAACTTAATCCTCCTGTAGTGGTAAAATCTGGTGCTAACGGAATGTAATTCTGTCCTTTTGGTTCATCAATACTTCTAGCATACGTATAATTGGCATCCGCATCAAAATACAACCAATCATTTAACTGGTAACGCAATCCAAGATCTGCTCCCATACGTTTTGACTTCCCGCTAGGCTCAATGATTCCGGCATCTCCTACGTAAACAAACTCCTGTTCCAAAAACAAATACCATAAAGCCGAATTCACGATTAACTTTGGAAATGGTTTCCAAATGGTACCAATATCAGTTCCTATTGCAGTTGGCAAAATTTGTTTTCCACTGTTTTGAACCACCACACGGGTATCATTTGAATGGAACCCCATTCCTGATTTTACAAAAAACTGCAAATTGTTATTTTGCGAATAAATAAAATTCAGTTTTGGAGAAAATTTAACTTTCGATTCTGATTGTGTTTTGTAATGGGTAGTCAACTTATCTTGGTAATTGAATTTGAAATAATCCAATCGAATGGCTGGATTAATCATCAATTTCCCAAAAGTAAATTCTGAATTCAAGTACGAAAACAAATTAGACTCATCAATATCTCCTAATTTTATATTTTCTAAAACCGTTCTTCTGTTCAATGTGTGTGAAAGTTCTGTATCTTTTGTAGCATCAGCACGAAATCCAGCTCCAATTTGCAACAAAACATCAGTATCATTTATTTTGGTTTTTTTGTTCAACTCTGTATTCATTCCGTAAATATCTCTGTTTTCTTTCTGTTTAATTTGGTCTCCGTTTATTGGATCTTCCAAAAAGAAGGTAAAATTAGAATACAATTCAAATTGATAATTTGAATAAAAAGCATTCGCTTTCAAGAATGTATTTTCATCAATTGATTTGCTCAAACTTGCATTAAAATTTGTTCGAGAAGTATTTCCGCCTTCGGTATCATCAACAGCACCAAATCTAGAAATCGTTCCATTGTCAACTAAACGTTGTGGAATTTGTCCGGAAGCATCCCATTTGCTGGAAAAGCGAGAAGCCAAAATTGAGAATTTACTGTTATCACTCAGAATAGCAGAATATTTACCTAACAGATTAATTCTATTAAAATTTTGAGGAGAATCAAATGGTCCGTCTGTTATGTAAAATTCTGTGGCAATATAGGCATTTTGTGTTTTTTGGTTCGCCAAAAGATTAAACAATCCTACCGTTCTCATCGTGTTAAATTGTCCCACTTCAAGACCAATACTGCTTTTTTCGATTTTATCTTTAGTTTGGAAAGCCACGTATCCTGCCGTTGCAAAATCCCCTTTGTTGGCATAATATGTTCCTTTTCCAAAATCTATTTTTTCTACCGTTTCCGGGATTATAAAATGCAAATCAGCATACCCTTGACCGTGTGCGTGAGAAACCATATTTACTGGCATTCCGTCTACTGAAATGGTAATATCTGTACCGTGATCAATATCAAAACCTCTCAAAAATATTTGTTCTGCTTTTCCTCCACCAGCATGTTGACCGATGAATAATCCTGGGACTTTTCGCAAAATTTCCTGTGAAGAATTTACCGGAGTGGTTTCCAAATCTATTTTTGAAATGACATTCATCGCTGAAAGTTTCGGCTGGATTACAATTTCATTTAATCTAAAAATATCATCATCCATAATGATTACTTCACTTGAAGAAACAATCGTGTAATTTGTTTTTTTATAGCCTAAAGCAGTTATTTTGATCACATCACCAATAACAGTTTTATCGATGCTGAACAATCCGAATTCATTTGTGTGTGCATGAGCTCCCGAACTTGTATTTACTAAATAAGCATTTTCAATAGGATTCGCGTCGCGATCCAATACTTTACCTTTTTGGATTTGGCCATAAGCAGAAAACCCAAATAGGGTTATCATTGCTAAGAGATTGTTTTTCATAACTTTAGTGTGCTTTATTTGTCATTTTTTCTAAATTTTTCTTCGGACAATATGTAACTTAATCCATAATCAAATTTGTTAGGAAACAACCATCTCGCTAATTTTTTCCCTTCCCTGAGCAGTAATGGCTGTAAAGGGAAGGGTACAGTGGGGAATTAAAGTATTTGTGCAAAGTTTATTTTAATGAAATACCTACTTCGTAATACTTTGATTGACATTCGTAATACTGCAAATGTAAATACTATTTTAATTAAAAAAAAAAGAAAACAAGTATTATTTATGAAATTTGAGAATCTTTTTTTATCTATTAAGTTCTAAAATATTAATTTTAACCAACGAATAGTAGCCTTTTTTGAAGAGATGTGACGATATTTAATTGACTCTTTTGTTAAATCTGCAACAAAAAATATTACTTCAATTATAATAATTTAGTTTCAAAAATGATTGAAAATTAGTACACCTTCTAACAACTAAGCTTGAAACCACTTCTAGCGATAGACTTTAAGTCCTATTTGCTTTTTAAATTTTAGTATAAATTAATAGGTGACAGAAGCATTAGAGGGATTGTATCTGAATATGGTTTTAAAATTATTAATAAAAAATGCTACTTAATTAACAAACGGCTAAAAATCAACAACTTAAATTGTTTAAAAAAACACAATTAATTTGATTTTTTTATTGTCTTGACATACATAAAACCAGATATTTGTAAATAAGAATGTATAAATTTGTAAGAGTTAAATAGAAAGAATATGAATCAAGAAGAATTGTTAGTATTAATTTATAAGAAAGACGAAAAGGCCTTTACACATCTATATGATATGTATTCTAAAAGTTTGTTTTCGGTTATTACTGTTCTGGTAAAAAATAGGGAAGAAGCAGAAGATGTGCTTCAGGATGTATTTGTAAAAATCTGGAAGAACATCGATTCCTACCATGAGAGTAAAGGAAGATTCTACACTTGGGTTCTGAATATTGCACGAAACACTGCTATAGATAAACTGCATTCTAAGAACTTTAATAACAGTCAAAAAAACCTCTCTACTGATAATTTCGTAAGTCATTTTGAAGACAATTCTAAATTGGCTGACAAAATGGATTCTATTGGGTTGCAAGATTTTGTAAAAAGACTAAAACCAAAATGTATTCAAATAATAGATTTACTGTTTTTTAAAGGGTACACCCAACAAGAAGCTGCTGATGAATTGGCAATTCCTTTAGGAACGGTAAAAACACAAAATAGAAATTGTATTAATGACCTAAGAAATTATCTGAAAATATAATGGAAGCACAAGAATATATAGAATCAGGAATTCTGGAACTCTATGTTTACGGTTTGCTAAGTAAAGCCGAAAACGAAGAAGTTAGCAGCATGGCAAAAAACAATGCGGAAATTAATGACGAAATTATAGCGATTGAAAAAGCGATTATTGCTTTGTCTTCGAGCTTTTCGCCGTTTCATTCTGTGGCTAATTATGAAAAAATAAAAGAAAAACTGGAACTCACACATACTCATGTAATCGAATTGGAGCCAGCTAAAAATTGGGCACAATACATGGGTTGGGCGGCAGCAATTCTATTATTATTTGGTATTGGTTTCCAATACAGTCAAATGGATCAAACCAATACTCAAGGAACCAAAAGTGAAATTGAAAAAGCCAAAATAGAAAAAGAATTTAACGTTTTAAAATTAAAAAATACAGCTAACGAAGCTAGTTTAGCAGCTATAAGAGATACTAAAAACACAGTTGTAGCGCTTGGTGGACAAGCAGTTGCTCCAGAATCTTTTGCAAAAGTATATTGGAATCAAGAAACTAAAGTAGTTTATATTGATGCTGCCGGTTTACCGGAACCACCAGAAGGAATGGTTTATCAGGTTTGGGCTTTAAAATTAAATCCGTTGACTCCTACAAGCATTGGATTCTTAGAAAAATTTGACGTGAATGACCAAAAAATATTTTCAGTAAATACTGCTGATGAAGCTGAAGCTTTTGGAATTACATTAGAACCTGCAGGTGGAAGTTTAACACCTACCATGGAGCAATTATACACCTTAGGGAAAGTATAAATAATCTCTTTTACTAAAATACAAAAAGGTTCAACTTTGTGGTTGAGCCTTTTTGTGTCATTAAAAACACCAGAATAAATGATTTTGATTCAGTAGCCAAGCTATTCCATCTTTAAAAAGAAAAATTATATAAATAAAAATACACAACGAAATCTTACCATTCAAAGGTTTGTATTTTTTGGTTTTCATTTATTACTTTTCAAATAAGATTTCTTCATAACGATTTATAAATCTCTTTATAAATAGCTATTTTTGCAATCTAAAATTATAGTCATGTCAAACAAAAAATACAAAATAGCAGTCATTCAATTGAATCTTAATGATATTGCCGAAAACAATCTAAAAAAATGTTTAAGCTGGGTTCGCGATGCGGCCAAACTTGGTGCCGAAGTAATTTCGATACCAGAATTATACAGCAGTCATTATTTTTGTCAAAGTGAAGATGTAGATAATTTTGCTTTGGCAGAACCCTTGTACAGTACATCTTTCATTGCCTTTAGTGCTTTGGCAAAAGAATTAGGCGTAGTGATTATTGTTCCTTTCTTCGAAAAAAGAATGGCTGGAATTTACCACAATAGCGCTTACATCATTGACACTGATGGTTCAGAAGCAGGTTTGTACCGTAAAATGCACATTCCAGACGATCCTCATTTTTATGAAAAATTCTATTTTACGCCAGGTGATTTAGGATTCAAAACAATTCCAACTAAAAAAGGAAAAATCGGGACATTAATTTGTTGGGACCAATGGTATCCGGAAGCAGCTCGTTTGACAGCCTTACAAGGCGCAGAAGTGTTGTTTTATCCTACAGCAATTGGATGGCATCCGCAAGAAAAAGAACAATATGGAGAAAACCAATATGGTGCTTGGATGAATGTCATGAAAGGTCATGCCGTTGCAAATGGTGTATATGTTGCTGCAGCAAACAGAATTGGCTTAGAACAATATTTGCCTGATACGGCGGGAATTCAGTTTTGGGGCGCCTCATTTATTGCAGGACCTCAAGGCGAAATTTTGGCGCAAGCCTCACACGATAAAGAAGAAATTTTAATAGCCGAAGTAGATTTAGACTTGCAGGAAAATGTGCGTCAGAACTGGCCATTTTTCAGAGACAGAAGAATAGATGCTTTTGGTGATATTACAAAAAGAGCGATTGACTAATTATGACAACAAATAACAGAAGATTCCCTGCTGAGTGGGAAAAGCAACAAGGACTTTTACTTTGTTTTCCTCACAACGGAAAAGATTGGCCAGGGAAATACGAAGCGGTTCAATGGGCTTTTGTGGAGTTTATAAAAAAAGTAGCCACATTCGAGCAAGTTTTTTTAATGGTTGCGGATGAGAACCAAAAAGAAAAAGTCAATTTCATGCTGGAAACAGCACATGTTGAGCTAACTAATGTTTCGTACATCATTCATAAAACCAATAGAAGTTGGATGCGTGATTCGGGTCCAATAATCGTAAAAAACGGAACAGAAAGAGAAGCCTTAAACTTTAATTTTAATGGTTGGGCGAAATATAAAAACATTCAATTAGACAAATTTGTTCCTGCAAAGATGGGCGAATTTCTGAATATTCCTGTTACTCAAGTAGTGTACAAAGGGAAACCAGTAATTGTTGAAGGAGGCGCCATAGATACTAATGGACGTGGCACTTTATTGACTTCGGAAGAATGTTTAATGCATCCAGATATTCAGGTTCGGAACCCCAATTTCACCAAAGCCGATTACGAAGCGGTCTTCAAGGAATACCTTGGAATTACGAATGTGATTTGGCTAGGTGATGGAATTGAAGGTGACGATACACATGGACATATTGATGATTTATGCCGATTTGTAAACGAAGATACTATTGTGACCATTGTAGAAACAGACCCGACGGACAAAAACTACAAACCCTTACAAGATAATTTAAAACGTTTGCAAAACGCCAAACTAGAAAACGGAAAATCACCAGTAATTGTGATCTTGCCAATGCCAAAACGTTTGGAATTTGAAGGTTTGCGATTGCCTGCTAGTTACGCCAATTTCCTGATTTTGAACAATTGTGTTTTGGTCCCTACTTTTAACGACAGTAACGATAGAAAAGCGTTAAACATACTTGCAGAATGCTTTCCTGACAGAGAAATTATCGGGATTAGCTCAACTGATTTTATTTGGGGTTTTGGAACATTACATTGCCTAAGTCAGCAAATTCCGGAATAAATTTAGAATAGAAAAATAGTATAAATAAAAAAGACTTGCAGGATTAATTCCTACAAGTCTTTTTCTTTTTAAATTATGTCAAAATACTATTTGTCTTTTGTAAACGGTATTTTTTGCCCTTCTGGTATTGTCATATCAAACCCGTTTAGACTGCCATTAAATTCAAATTTAAGTCCGGCTAATTTCGATTCAAAACTATTTTTTCCAATAGGTTCCACTGTAAAACTCGGATAATTCGTAATCAAAACATTTAACGCACCGTTTTTCTCTGAAAAAGTAATTTTTATAGGTGCCATTTTGGTAGAAAAAGTTCCTAAATAACCATCCAAAATCACATCTTTTTCAATCAAACCTTTGTCTGCTGTCCAAGAATTATTGCCTGTATTGGTATCTGGTAAAACATGATCTGGATCAAGGGTCACACTTTCAATTTCTTCAGTAGAATTGTGCTTGAAAGACCACGTTTTATTTTTTTGCCAAACTTCAACCGGTAATTTAACACGAGTTATTTTTCCGCTTTTCGTTTTTACATCTAAACTTACTGGCATTGCCATTTTTTCGAAATTTTCAATCGAAATTATAACACCTTGTTTAGGGTCATTTTTCACGTATTTAATCGAATTAATTCCTTGGTCTAAACGCCAATTGTGCTGAAACCAACCTCTCCAAAACCAACTCAAATCTTCTCCTGCAACGTTTTCAATTGTTCTAAAGAAATCATCCGGTTGTGGATGTTTGTAGGCCCAGCGCTCGATATAGGTTTTCAAAGCTAAATCAAAACGTTCCTCTCCAAGAATTTGTTCGCGCAGCATAACTAAACCTGAACTTGGTTTGTAATACGCTAAAAGACCAATATTAGCTTCCTTCATATTATCTGGCGAACTCATTATGGTTTCCAGTTTTGGACTAGTGTATGCTTCAGCTCTTTGATGCATATCAGCAGGTTGGTCTTTATATTCTCCATTATTAAATTCATTAGTGCTTAGGGAATTAATAAAAGTATTAAAACCTTCATCCATCCAACCAAACAATCTTTCGTTTGACCCAACAATCATAGGAAACCAGATGTGCCCA
This sequence comes from Flavobacterium sp., assembly GCA_017995345.1. Lineage (GTDB taxonomy): Bacteria > Bacteroidota > Bacteroidia > Flavobacteriales > Flavobacteriaceae > Flavobacterium. The sequence continues at coordinate 8,634 of JAGOJA010000006.1, read as the reverse complement.
AACTCATGATCTGTAACGCCCCATAAATCAGCCCCTTTTGACTCCCAACTACAAAAAACAATTCCTGGATATTCCATTCCGCCTTCATTTCCGGCAACATTTGTAGCCGCTGGATACGGATATTCTAACCATTTTTTAGAATAATGTTCAATCGAAGCTTTCGTGTATTCTGTTGAACGTCCCCAAGCGGCGTCACCAGCACTTTCTATAGGATATGCTGAAATAGCCAATGATTTTTTTCCGGTTGGCAAATTGATTTTTGCGGCATCTAAAATAAATGACGCTGAAGATGACCAAGAAAAATCACGAGAATTTTTAATTTTATAATTCCATGTTTTTGTAGTTGTAGCCGCTGTTTTTGCTGAATTTTCAACTTCGGCAGCAGTACGGATAAAAACTGTTTTATCACTTAATTTTGCTTGTGCCAATCTTTTTTGCTCCACAGTAGAATACACTGCTGTAGGATTCAACAATTCGCCAGATGCCACTACAATATGATTGGATGGCGCAGTAATACTCACATCAAATTCACCGTATTCTAAGTAAAATTCCGAAGCTCCTAAATACGGATTTGTATTCCAGCCTCTTATGTCATCATACACACACATACGCGGATACCATTGCGCTATGGTGAAAATCTTACCGTTTTTAGTTTCTAAAACTCCCATTCTGTCAGAACCTTCAAGAGGAGCTATAAAAGAAAAGTCAATTTTGATTTTAACAGAACCACCTTTAGGACTTAATGCCTGAGGAAGAAAAACCTGCATTCTAGTGTCTGTAATTACATATTTCACTTCTTTTTCAGTTGTCACTCCTTTTAAAGTAGTACTTACTTTTACCGATTTTATCTTGTGTCCACCATCAAAAATTTGACCTTGAGCTCCATTTCTACTTCCTGTCAAAGGAATAATTGCGTTTCCGCGGGAATCAGCTTTAAATAAATTTTGGTCTAAATGCATCCAAACAAATGTCATTTTATCAGGACTGTTGTTCGTATATGTGATGATTCCTGTTCCCGAAATTTCATTATTTTTTTCATCCAGTTTTGCCGTTAATTTATAATCGGCACTGTTTTGCCAATATTCAGCACCTGGTTGGCCACTTGCAGAACGGGTACTTGTTCCATTATTTGCGTAAAAAAAAGGGGCAAAAGCATCATAGTAATCGTATTTTGAAACTGTGCTACTAGATGTATTTGTTGGGGTTTGCTGCGCCCAAATAGACGTAACTCCCAGTAATAATAAAGCCAAATGTAGTATGGCTCCTAAATTATTTTTTTTCATTTTCTTATGGTTTATGACACAAATTAATGAAAAAAAAAGAGGATTATGAGCTATTTCGGAAAAAATGATTCTGTTGTAAATGAATAAAATCAAGCTCAAACGTAATCAGAATTAAAAATTATAAAATATATTTACCATAGAAATTCAATTTTTAAATAAACAAAGAACAATTTTGACAACTATATTAAAAAACTCGACTCTTTCTGCTGAAATCAAACACATTGGTGCGGAATTAATTTCGTTAAAAACAAATCAGAATAGAGAATATATTTGGGAAGGAAATCCCGTATTTTGGGGCAAGCACTCTCCTGTTTTGTTTCCAATTGTTGGAACTTTAAAAAACAATTCCTTTCATTATAATGAAAAGGAGTATCATTTGTCACGACACGGTTTTGCCCGAGACATGCTATTTGAATTAATCGACGCAAGAGAAAATAAGGCTACTTTTGCTATACAATCTTCTGAAGAAACATTGAAAGTGTATCCTTTTGAATTTGAATTGCAAATCATTTACACCTTAAACGAGAATAATTTATCGATTGCTTATAAAGTTATTAACAACGGAAAAACTACAATGCGATTTGCCATTGGTGCACATCCCGCTTTTGCTTTGCCAAATCAATTCGAAAATTATGCTATCGCTTTCGAAAAAGAGGAAACATTGGAATATTATCTTTTGGAAGATGATTTAATTTCAAATAAAACTAAAAAATTAGAGGCTCATAATAAACAAATTCCGTTGACTTATGAATTATTCAAAAATGATGCTTTAATTTTCAAGACACTACAATCCAATTCATTGACGATTTTAGAAAATCAACATGCAATTTTAAAAGTAAATTTTGAAGATTTTCCAAGTTTAGGAATTTGGACTAAAATAAATGCACCTTTTCTTTGTATCGAACCTTGGTTTGGTTATTCGGATACGACTGAAAATTTCGGAAATCTATTGAAGAAAGAAGGCATTCAAATTTTAGAATCAAATGAAGCTTTCCATTCAAAATTCAGTATCGAAATACTTTAATTAAATAAAAGATGTTGACACTAAATTTCGCCCCATTCCCAAATTTAGAAACGGAACACTTGCTTTTGAGAAGAGTGAATCCTACTGATATAAAAGAGATTTTCGCTTTGCGATCTAATCCTCAAACGATGCAATATATCCCAAGACCTTTACTAAAAACAGATGAAGATGCCTTAGAACATATTGCAATGATAGATACCAAAATAGAAACAAATGAAGGTATAAATTGGGCAATTACGTTGAAAGACAACCCCAAACTAATAGGAGTAATTGGTCATTACAGAATAAAACCGGAACATTATCGCGCTGAGATTGGGTATATGCTACTTCCTGAATATCATGGAAAAGGCATTGTTTCTGAGGCTGTGAAAGAAGCTGTAAATTATGGTTTTCAGGTGATGAAATTACATTCTATTGAGGCAATCATAGATCCTGATAATCATGCATCTGCGAAAGTTTTAGAGAAAAATGGTTTTATTAAAGAAGCTCATTTAAAAGAAAACGAATTTTTTGATGGTCGTTTTTTAGATTCTGTAATCTATTCTATTCTGAATAAATAGTGCGTTTTATAGCGGTGTATTTCTCTTTTTTTAAACACTAAAAATATAAGTCGGCAATTTTTTACTTCAATTCTATCTATATTTGCCAACGAAAGCTAGATTTTGTACTAGAAGAATTGCCACCACTATTATTATGAAAAAAATATTTATCCTTACCATCCTTTTATTTTCAGTTCATTCTCAAAGTCAAACTTACGTAAAAGTTAATGCGATGACTACATTATTTACCATTCCAAATGTCGCAATTGAAACTAGTATTGGGGAAAAATCAACATTTCAATTTGATGTATTGGGTTCTTTTTGGAAATCAGTAGATGGAAAACCTAGGGAGTTTTACACTTTTACCCCTGAATATCGGTATCATTTTAAAGAAAAATACAATGGTTTTTATGCCGGCGCACACATTGGTGGAAGTGTTTTTAATTTTCAAAAATGGAATTACTTAAATACTGACTTTTATGAAAAAGGCATTGGGTATTTTATAGGTTCAATAGTGGGATATCAAGTAAAACTTAACGAAAAATTTATGTTAGATTGTTTTGTAGGTGGTGGATGGCATCAAGGTTTTTACAAAGGATACAAAATCAGTACTGGTGAACGTTACGACAAAGCGCAAAATTACAATAAAAGCGGGGAATGGCTTCCTTATAGATTAGGAGTAATGGTTTCCTATGAATTAAATTAGAATCAATTTTGTGATTTAGATACTGTTTTTACATACAAATCTTCCACTTGTTTTCTGGCCCAATCTGTTTTTCTTAAAAAAATCAAACTGGATTTTACACTTGGATTGTCCGTAAAACACTTCACTTTAATTAATTCGCCCAAGGTATCAAATCCATAGTGCGCTACTAATTGTTCCACTATTTTTTGAAGTGTAATTCCGTGAAGCGGATCTTTTGATTTTAAGTTTTCCATTTTGCAAATATATTCATAAAAAAGCGTTTGCAAAGGCAAACGCTTTTTTGTTTTAATTCTATAATTAACCCATTAAGATTCATTAAGAAAAACGTAATTTATTAAATCTCTTAATGGTTTATTGCATTGTACTTTAACGAATTGGTATTGGGAAAACCGGTAAACTGGAATGTCCTAATGCATCTATAGTTTGAACAGCAAAGAAAAAGTTGTCTTTAGAATACGGGATTTCCGCTTTAGCGTCTTTGACAAAAATTGTTTTTTCCCAGTTTGACGAAGCTGTTTCTCTGATAAGAATGTTGTACCCATAAACCGGCTTTCCTTGTGGAGCGGTCCAGACTAAAGTTGAAAAATTAGTCAGGTCTTTTACTTCGATTCCTACGTTTGTTGGTGCTTTTGGAGACCAAGCCAAATTACTAAAAGTAGCCAAGTTAGAGCAGGTTACTTTCTTCATATATTCAAAGTCCATAAATTCAGGAAGATCACCGTATTGAATGTTGTTTTCTTTTCTAACATCTTGATGCTGATGATTGTAGTTTTCGTTCATTTCACAAAATCGAACAGCTGTAAACCCATTTTGACTAAAAGGAGTGTGATCACCACCACGCAGGAAACGGTCATTGCGATATACTAAATTAATGTCTAGTTGTTCCACATATTGATTGGTAACCGTTTTGATGTATCGCGCTAATTGTCTGGATGGACTGTCATTATCACGATTGGTTGACTTCCGCATTTTTGATTCTGCTTCTGTTTCTAAATACGGAATTGTTTCGCTGAAAACACGAACTCTAGTATTGTCTCGCAATAACGTTCCGCTGGATAAGCTGTTTCCAATCATATCGTTATTAATCATGGCAATAACATTCCATTTTCCATCTTTGGCTATATCAGCTAGATGTTTGGCTCCGTATAATCCTTGCTCTTCACCAACTACGGCAACAAAAATCAAGGTAAAAGGGAATTCTCTTTGGCTCATTATCCTCGCTAATTCCATCATAGCTGCAACTCCAGAAGCGTCATCGTTAGCTCCTGGTGCATCAATCTTTGCATTCATTACATCCGAAGCTCGGGAATCTAAATGGCCGCTGATGATTAATACGCGATCATCAGTAGGATCAGTTCCCCTTAAGGTGGCCATCACGTTACCTAGTTGACTGTCGGTAGTAATACGTTTTCCGTCCGCTTTGATGGTAAAAAAATCAATTTTTGAGGTTAATCTTCCTCCAGATGCCAAAGCATATTTGTCAAACTCTGATTTTACCCAGCGTTGCGCCGCACCAATTCCTCGTATATTGCTTTTGGTTTCGCTCAAAGTATGTCGGGTTCCAAAAGACACGAGTTTGCGAACCGTAGCTTCCATGTTTTCCGATTTTACTTCGGTTACCATTTTTTTTATTTCTGGGTCATCAACTGTAGTTTGTGAGTAATTGGTATGAGAAAGAAATAGTAATAAGCAGAGAATTGAGGTTGGTTTCATTAATCGGTTTTTTTAGTTTTCTCAAAGTTAGTAAAAAACAAAAACAATGGATAAGCGAAATCCGATTTTAGGATATGTTTATCCAAAGTTTCTTCAATTAGCTCCGCATAGTCACATATTTTGCGGAGCTTGGAATTTTTTTGCAAAATTACTTGTATTTTGCTTGCTGTTTTTTTTTAATTTAGCTGGCCTTTATTCCGTTTTCCTCATTTGTAATTGGTTTTAATGTCACTTTCAATGTTAAAAACCCTAAGATTCCTGCTATCAATGAAGCTATTAGGATTACTAATTTTGAATTATTGATTATCGTTTCATTGTCAAATGCAAGTAACGTTATAAATATTGACATCGTAAATCCAATACCGCCTAAAAGTCCAACACCAAAAATAGATTTCCAATCTAGGCTTGTAGGAAGTTTGCAAAGTCCGAAGGTTACAGCCAAAAATGTAAATAAAAATATACCCAATGGCTTGCCTACAATTAGTCCAAGTGAAATACCCAAGCTATAATTTTCGGAAAGTGTTTGTGAAATGTCACCACTAAAAACGATTGCCGTGTTAGCTAACGCAAAAATTGGTAAAATTATAAACGCGACTGGTTTATGTAAAAAATGTTGCAAAATATAGGAAGTTGATTTTTCATCTCCGTTTCCAAAAGGGATTGCGAATGCTAATAAAATACCTGTAATTGTTGCGTGAACACCTGAATTTAACATAAAATACCACATTGCAATTCCACCAATTAGGTAGGGGATAAGACTTTTAACTTTTATTCTGTTGAGCACCAAGAGTAGTGCAAAAATCCCTAATGCTATGAATAGATTTGCAAAAACTAAAGTCTTAGTATAAAAAACAGCGATGATTAATATTGCAAATAAGTCATCTATAATGGCTAATGCTGTTAAAAATATCTTTAAAGTAAGAGGAACTTTGTTGCCTAAAAGTGATAAAATCCCCAATGCAAATGCAATGTCTGTTGCCATTGGAATTCCTATTCCAGATTGGGTTGCCGTACCATAATTGAATAAAAAGTAAATTCCAGCAGGTAATAACAGTCCACCCATTGCCCCAAAAACAGGAAATAATGCGTCTTTAAAATTAGAAAGCTCGCCTTTGTAAATTTCTCTTTCTAATTCTAAACCAATCAGCAAAAAGAAAATAGCCATGAGACCGTCATTTATCCAATGGGCTATAGATAAGCCTGCAAATTTAAATTGGAAAAAGTCTCGATACTCAACCCCAAAATTTGAGTTGGCGAGTGTAAGAGATAAAATTGTACAAGCAATTAAAACAAGTCCGCCTGCTTTTTCGCTTTCAAAAAATTCATTAAAGAGTTTGGTTGCTTTCATTTATTTATGATGTCTGTTTGATCATTGTTCCCAGAGTCGCTCATTGGTTACATTAACTTATATACTCGCTTTAGAAAAGCGGTTTGTTTACAAATATATAAATAATATTTTTATTACAAATAATCAAAAAAAGCTTGTTTTTTAATTCTACTTTTCTTATTTTATAGCGCGTGGGTTTTATTGATTATAATCTAGATAAGCAGGAGGATAATTTTATTAAAACTATTCATTCTTTTTGGGGAGTAGCGATTTTTATTTTTATAAAATTGCTTTTATTTTGCTGGTTTACTATTTTTTATGAATTAAGTATTTTAAAAAGCAAAAGGTTCTAATCTAGCCGCGATGGAAGCAAGTATCCTTTTTCTTGTCAGTTCAAGTTCGCTTGAAAAGCGAGTAGCGTGAACCAGAGAAAAAGATACTGCAGACAGCGGGACAACTCGCGATGAAACAAATAAAATAGCTGCTCCTAAACAGGAATAGAGGGTTGTGTTTATGCGTTATTATTTTGTGGACGGTTTCTTAATATACTATTTTCAAACTTCGTACCTTTGCGCTTTAGAAATTGAAAGAAAATGATTGAAATAGGAAAATACAATACGCTTACCATATTACGCGATACCAAAGTAGGTTTGTTTTTGGGAAATCCAAAAAAAGATCCTGAAGGAATTCATGACATTTTATTGCCTAACAAATACGTTCCAAACGAATTTGAAATAGGCGAGGAGTTGATTGTTTTTGTGTACTTGGACCACGAAGAAAGACCCGTTGCTACTACATTAGAGCCGTATATATTATTGAATGAATTTGCACTTTTGCGTGTGAATTATACCAATCAAATTGGCGCTTTTATGGATTGGGGAATGGAAAAGGATATTTTGGTTCCGTTCAAAGAGCAGGCACGTCCTATGGAAAAAGGGAAACGCTACTTGGTTTATTTGTATATGGACTATAAAACCAATCGTTTGGTAGCTTCTAGTAAATTGAATCAGTTTTTAAAAAATGACCACTTAAACGTTGAAAAAGGCGAAGAAGTTGATTTGATTGTTTCGCACATCACTGAATTAGGAATTAACGTAATAATCAACGAAAAGTACAAGGGTTTGTTATACAAAGATGAAGTGTATGACGATGCAATTCGTACTGGAGATCGCATGAGAGGATACATCAAGACGATTCGTCCGGATAATAAAATTGATGTTTCACTTCAAATTCAAGGATATGAAAGTATTGAGCCCAATGCAGAGAAAATTCTGGATGAATTAAGAGCCAGCAGAGGTTTCTTGCGTTTGACTGATAATTCGCATCCGGAAGATATTAAAACGGTTTTGAAAATGAGTAAGAAAACCTTCAAAAAAGCCATTGGTGCTTTGTACCGAGAGAAACTAATCGAAATTAAAGAAGATGGAATTTACTTGGTTAAGGAATAAAAAAAAGAAAGACTAATCGTTACGGTTAGTCTTTCTCTTTTAATGCTATTTTAGAATATTAAATTCTTTTAGCTCTAAAATAAATTTACTTTTAAAGTAGCTTTATTCGCCTGTAAGGATGATAGTATGCTCTATACTATTTTTAAAAACAGTAAGGTAAGCGTAAAGTACTTTAAAGAATGGTTTGTCTTTAAATGTTTCAATCACTTGCTTATAAGTTAAGAAATAATTTCACAATAAGACCGTTGGTTTTGTATATATTGGAAGATAATTTTCTAAAACAATTGTTTATTAATGTCTCGCTTCTGCAAGAACAAGAAAAATGAATCTTTAGTTAACCGTGGGTGTTACTTGTTATTTTTTACTGCTAGGGCAAATGGTTGTAGCATTAACTCGCTTATCAGGTTTTTTGAAATAGTGTTATAAGTTATTACCGTAGAAAAAGGAGCGACAACATTTTTAATTGTATTCAATACATTCTTTTTTTTAGGTTAATAAATCAGTGATGAATCAATAATTAATCCAGACAAAAAATGTGCATTCATCTGATTAGCTTGTCTTAAAATTAAAAATAATTTAAATTCCCAACTGTTA
>JAGOJA010000049.1 GCA_017995345.1 Flavobacterium sp. | reverse complement strand
CACTAAAGTGCATAGTTTTAATCTATTGCTATGACCAATAAAATTTAAGTTTTTATCAATGAACTCAAACATTATTTTCATCGCAATACCATTTCATCAATTCTGCTAGTGATGATTTATTGCTTTTTATTTAAAAAAATGTGACGTTTTCAACGCTGTATTTTCTGATTTTTAAGGAACAGAAAACCAATTTATTAGCAATTTTACTGTAAAATTTAAGTATCTTTAATCCCAATTTAAGCTATGGATTCCCTAAATATAATACTAAAACTTTCCGCTGGTGTAGGTCTATTCCTTTTTGCCATGTATCTGGTGGAAGAATCGCTAAAAAATCTTTCCGGCAGAAGTTTTAAACTTTTTCTGCAGCGCATTACAAAAAACAATCTCGGTGCTGTAGCCGGCGGAACTATTGTTACGGGCATACTTCAGAGCAGCTCCATGGTTTCATTAATGGTTTTAGCCTTTGTAGGGGCCGGTGTTTTTACGATGAAAAATGCGATGGCAGTTATCTTGGGCGCCAATCTGGGAACAACAATTGCCAGTTGGCTCGTTGCCACTCTTGGTTTTAAAACAGATATTGAAGTGATTGCTTATCCAGCAGTTTGTCTGGGTGGTTTTCTTCTTATTGTGCTTGGAAACCAAAAGAGACTCAAATACCTTTCTTTCTTTCTTCTGGGATTTGGCTTAATGTTCATCGGACTCTCATTTATGAAAACGGCTATGGAAGCACAGGTGCAACACTTCGACTTCTCACAATATGCTTCGATGCCGTTGATCGTTTTTGTCTTTATTGGTTTTTTGATCACATTGGTTGTTCAATCAAGCTCCGTAACGATGGCACTAACATTAAGTGCGTTGCATGCGGGAGCAATAGGATTTCCTATGGCTGCCGCAATTGTATTGGGTGGTGAAACTGGCACTATTATTAAGATTGTTATAAGCGCAATTGGCGGAAACGCTTCTAAAAAAAGAGTAGCATTAGGCAATTTGTTATTCAATATTTTCATTACTGCCATTGCTTTTGTATTGCTAAAACCCATTTTGTTATTGATTACTGACATTATGAAAATCAAAGATCCACTCCTTGGGCTAGTTGCCTTTTCGACTTTGATCAACTTATTGGCAATTGTGGTATTTCTTCCTGTTTTAGATTCATTTACGAAATTTTTAGAGCGCTTTTTCAAAAACACTGACGGATCAGTTGCCGTTTTTATAAAACATGCTTCTATTGAAGAACCCGAAACGGCTCTCGATTTATTTCAAAGAGAAACAAAATATTTTATTCATAATTCGATGCTCTATAATTTAGAATTATTTGGAATTAACACAGTGTCTCTTAAAGAGAACAGCATTTTTAAGGACATCAATGAGAGAAAAAAATACCACCAAAAAACGGGAGAAGAAAAATATCAATTCCTCAAAGAATTACAAGGCGAGCTACATGTCTTTTATTTGAAACTAAGAACAAAATTACAAGATAATAAGCAAGTAGAACTCAACCAAATGATCTCAGCGGTGCGAAGTTCTATGCATGCCGTAAAAAGTGTCAAAGACATTGGAACTAATATTTTAGATCTCAAAAATTCATCAAAAGACATTAAATACAATTTCTTTTTGCACCACAAAAAAGAAATCGAAAATTTATATCTGCAGCTAAATGCAATTCTTCTACAAGATAAAAAAACAAACTTCGAAGAATTACAAAATATATTTAATACTATTCAATCTAATTATAGTTCTGCGCTCAATAATTTTTATACTGAAGTCCAAAAAACAGCGATAGAAGACATTGATATTACGACTGTTATCAACTTTAATAGAGAACTTTTTACTTCAAATAAAGCCATACTTATGGCCATAAAAGAAATTGTATTGGATGAAAAACTAGCTAATGATTTTAATGAAATCCCTATCTATAAAACATAAATAAAGCATTTAGAACAGCCGTTTTCACTCAAAAATTTTACAACTTAAATCTGAAATTTCGCAAAGACTTTCGCTAAATTAAGGAAACCTTTGTTACAAATCCTGTTTGAGAGTAAAATTGCGATTTTAATTTAAATTGGTTATTTTTAACAAAAAAAGCACTTCTTTTGAAAAAATATTTAAAGAAAAGTTTACACGTTTTTATTTGGATTATGGGATCACTGCTCCTATTGTTCATATTATCATTTGTGGCTATTCAAATTCCTTCGGTTCAGAACTATGCCAAAGAAAAAGCGGTAGCATATCTAGAAGGAAAAATAAAAACCAAAGTCAGAATAGATAGTCTTACGATTGCATTTCCAAAAAAAGTAATTCTCAAAGGCGTATATTTTGAAGATCAAAAAAAAGACACTCTTTTTGCGGGAGAAAAACTCGCTGCTGATATTAGTCTGTTTGAATTGTTAAGCAATAAAGTTGAAATTAACTCCTTAGAATTGGTAGGGGTTTCGGCCAATTTAAATAGAGATTCCAAAGCCATTTTTAATTTTGATTACATCCTACAAGCCTTTGCTTCGCCAAAGAAACAAAGAAGCGACTCGCCACCTATGGAGTTTTCGGTTGGAGAAATAAGGCTCGACCGCATCCAGATTAGATATACTGATGCGGTTACAAAAAATGATATTTATGCCAATTTAAAGCATTTTGAAACGAAAATTAAAACGTTCGATTTAAATGAAATGAACTTTGAAATTCCAAAAGCAAAAATCAATGGGTTGAAGTTCAAATTAAAGCAAGGCTTGGTTCAAATATCCAAAGCAACCAAAATAGCGGCGGTAAGAAATGAGCCTGAAACCATCTTAAAATTAAAATTGGGGGAAATTGATTTAGCAAAAATTGATTTCGATTATAAAAGCGACGCAACGAAGCTATCTACTAATTTCTATTTAAAAAAACTACATACTAAAATTGACAGAATTGATCTAAACAATCAATTCGCAATTATTGAAACACTTGATTTAACTGGTGTGGAAGGCGCTTTGGCTTTTGATAAATTAGTTGTAATCAGCCCTAAAAAACAACCTACAAAAGCCGAATCGAACAATTGGGAAGTGAAAATAAAGAAAACAGAATTCAAACGAGTAAATTTCCGTTATGACAACAATAATGTTGCTGCTGTGCAAAAAGGAATCGATTACAACCATTTGAATATTACCGGTTTAAACTTACAAGTGAATTTCCTGAAATACAATCCCGAAAGTATATCCGGAGACGCCAATTCTTTGAGCATGAAAGACAAAAGCGGTTTGAATATTCAGTCTTTTAAAGCTGAATTTTTCTATGGTAAAAAAAATGCTTTTCTTAAAAAATTATATTTAAAAACCTCTCAAACGGAACTAAAAGATGAAATCCGAATTGGATACCCTTCTATTGAATCTTTAGCCAAAAACCCGGGAGAATTAGGGCTTACTGCCAATTTGAGAAAAAGCAAGTTGGGGATTAAAGATATTTTGCTTTTTGCGCCCACGCTTGTAAATGTAAATCCGTTTATGAGCAATCCCAATGCCGTATTGCTAATCAACGGAACTGTGAAAGGAAAATTAAAAAATATCGAATTCCCATCACTTGAGCTTAGCGGCATTGGAACAACAAAAGTAGCGGCAAATGGCAGAATCATGGGTTTACCAGATGTCAACAAAGCCTATTTTGATTTGAATATTAAATACTTACAATCCGGTTCGAAAGACTTGGTTGGTTTTTTAGCAAAAAAAACAATTCCAAATTCTATTCAGTTGCCGTCTCAATTCAGCGCCAAAGGGATTTTTAAAGGAACCATTGCTACTTTCAATACTAATATGGATATCGTTAGTAGTTTTGGGAATGCAAAAATCAAAGCGACATTTGACCAAAGCAGAAAAAATTACGAGAAATACGATGCAGAAACAGAACTTACTAATTTTGATTTAGGGAAATTTATCAAAAACGATTCTATTGGAAAAGTAACTTTAAAAGCCACTATAAAAGGAACTGGATTTGATCCCAAAACAGCAACAGCATCTTTAAAAGGGAATATTCTAAAAGCATATTACAATAAATATACGTACCAAAATGTAGCTGTAAATGGAACCATTAGCAACGGAAATTTCAATGCAACTGCTTCTGCAAAAGACCCTAATCTAACTTTTGATTTGGTGAGCAGCGGCAGTTTTAAAGACAAATATCCTACCGGAAAACTAAAACTGAATGTGGATATTGCTGATTTGGAAAAACTAAATCTGCATGCTGGTCCCTTGAAAATAAGAGGCGTTGTAGATGCTGATATTCAATCGGCAAATCTTGACTACCTCAACGGAACCGTTTATGCGTACAACATTACCATCGTCAATGCAAAAGAAGAATTTGTAATTGATTCTATTAGCGCAGAGGCAACCTCAACCTCAGGAAAAAACACATTCGTATTGAAATCCCCATTTTTGGATGTGGAAGCCAATGGCAAATACCAATTGTCAAAAATAGGAACTGCAGTATCTAATTCTATTGCAAAGTATTATGACAGTAACCCTAATTCCAAAAAAACAGCAGTTGAGAAACAAGAATTTACTTTTAAAATTGTCGTAAAAGACAGTCCTATTGTAGTAAAAATGATTCCTGAATTGAAAAGTCTAGAACCTATTACTTTGCAAGGAAGATATAACGCGGTCAACGACTCTATTGTTTTGAATGGTACAGTTCCAAAATTAACGTATGGAGAAAATACTATTACAAATGCGGCTCTTAAAGTAGATACCAAAGATAATTCTCTTGTTTACAGCTTTGTTGTTGATGACATTCAAAACAAACAAATTCAATTGCCTTACACCACTATTTCGGGGAAAGTGCAAAATGACATTGTGGATTATACCTTGCAATTAAAAGATTTAAAAGACGTAGAAAGATACCTAATTGCAGGAACATTAAAAGCAACAAACGGAAATAACGAAATAAACCTTGATCCAAAAAACTTGTTATTGGACTATGAATCTTGGAAAATAGCGCCAGGCAATTTGATTCGAGTTGGCAAAAAAGGAATCTATGCTGCTAATTTCGAATTGAGTAAAAACGGAAGTAAAATCCTTATACAATCCCAATCTCAGGAAGCAAATGCGCCAATCGCAATTGATTTTAACGATTTTGACATAAAAACCATTACCAGCATCGTTGAGAAAGATGATTTGCAAATGAGTGGGAAAATTAATGGAAATGCATTGGTAAAAAATATAAGCTCCGCACCTCTATTTACTTCGGACGTAACCATTGAAAATTTTACTTTCAAAAAAGACACTATTGGAAACATCAGCATCAAAGTAAATAATGCTATTGCTAATCAATATGATGCTGTAATTGCAATTACAGGTCAGGGAAATCAAGTCAATTTAGAAGGAAATTACAAGTCAACTGACAGTAGTTTTGATATGAATCTGGACATTACTAAATTGAATTTAAAAAGTATTCAGGGCTTTACATTAAATAACATTACGGAAAGCACTGGGTTTTTGACAGGAGATTTTAAAATAACCGGAAATACAACGCAGCCCAAAGTGATTGGAGAATTACAGTTCAATGAAATTGGTTTCAAAGTGAAGCAACTCAATGCAAAATTCAAGTCTTTAAACGATAAAATTGCATTTACACCAACTGCCATTCTTTTTGATAATTTTATTATAAAGGATGAAAGAGACAATGATTTAGCCATCAACGGAAAAATTGACAGTGAAAATTTCAGCAATTTTGGATTTGATTTGGCCTTGAATGCTGATGATTTCAAAGCAGTCAATTCTAAAGCAAAAGACAATGATTTGTATTATGGCGAATTATTCTTGGACAATCATTTGAAAATATCCGGAAATTTAGACAATCCTGTGGTGGAAGGAACTATCAAAATTAATAAAGACACTAAATTTACTATTGTTTTACCACAATCCGATCCGTCAATTGCCGATAGAGAAGGAATTGTGGAATTTATTGACCAAGACAATCCACAATTGACGGAGACCGTGGTTCTTGAGCAATTAAATAGTGAAATGGGAATAAGAGGAATCAATGCATCAGTAAATATTGAGATTGATAAAGAGGCTGAAATATCAATAATTATAGATAAAGCTAACGGTGATTTCATTAAAGTAAAAGGAGAAGCTCAATTAAACGGCGGAATTGATCCTTCGGGAAAAACAACTTTGACTGGAAGATATGAATTATCCGAAGGTAGTTACGAAATGAACTTTAATGGTATTAAAAGAAAATTCGACATCAAAAAAGGAAGTTATATCCTCTGGACTGGAGAACCTACAACTGCTGACATCAACATCTCCGCAATTTACAAAACGGAAGCCGCTCCAATTGATTTAGTCAACGACCAATTAGGAACCGTAACTGCCGAAGTAAGGAATACCTACAAACAAAAGCTTCCTTTTGAAACCGTATTGAAAATGACTGGCGAATTAATGAAACCAACCATTTCTTTTGATATTGTTTTGCCGGAAGGGAATAACACTGTATCAACAGAAATTATCAATACTACACAAGCTAAATTGACGCAATTGCGTCAGCATCCGGATGAATTGAACAAACAGGTTTTTGCCCTGCTCCTACTAAATCGTTTCATTGGAGAAAATCCATTTGCTAGTGAAACCGGAGGAACAAGTGTTTCATCTTTGGCAAGAGAAAGTGCCAGTAAAATTTTGTCGCAACAACTAAATAATTTGGCGGGTGACTTAATTGAAGGTGTAGAACTGAATTTTGATTTGAATACTTCAGACGATTACACGACTGGTCAGCGCGAAAATAAAACGGATTTGAAAGTAGGGATTTCCAAGAAATTGTTGAATGACAGATTGAAAGTTACCATTGGAAGCAGTTTTGGAATTGAAGGTCCACAACAAGTCAATCAAAACGCTAGTAATAT
Organism: Flavobacterium sp.; assembly: GCA_017995345.1. Lineage (GTDB taxonomy): Bacteria > Bacteroidota > Bacteroidia > Flavobacteriales > Flavobacteriaceae > Flavobacterium. Next base: position 13,208 of record JAGOJA010000049.1, on the reverse strand, counting down.
TGCTGGTGATGTTTCTATAGATTACCAACTTTCAAAAGATGGAAGGTATAAAATGAGGGTGTATCGCATAAACAAATACCAAATGGCGATGCAAGGTGAAGTGGTTGAAACTGGAATTGCGTTTATCATCACTATGGATTACAACAAATTCAGTGAATTATTTCGCAAAAGCGAAGCAAAAAAAGCGGCAAAAAATTTAAAACAAGAATCAAAATAAAATAAGTTTAAAATATGCCTTTAGGTACTAAATATTGGTAGATGTAATATAAATTCCTAACAGAACAATGATAACAACAAATGCTATATGAATAAGAGCCATTTATTATATTTTCTTTTTTTAGGATGGTTAGTTTCCTCTTGCAGCAACACTAGGTTTTTGCCTGAAGGCGAATTGCTGTATACGGGTGCAAAATTGACTGTAGAAGGAAAAGAAGCTAGTAAAAAAGAAAAAAAAGTATTAAAAGCGGCATTAAAAGAAGTGGTTAGACCAAAACCTAATTCCACGATTTTAGGATTAAGACCTAAACTATACGTCTACAATTTGGCTGGGACACCAAAGAAAGAAAAAGGATTCCGCTATTGGTTGAAAACCAAAGTAGGCGAAGCACCCGTTTCATACAGTCAAGTAGACTTGGAATACAACAAAAGCGTTTTGCAAAATTTTGCTGAGAACAGTGGTTATTTCAACACAAAAACCGTGGCAGATTCAACCCGACGTGGTAAAAAAGCAACCGCAGAATATATCGTAAAACCAGGAAAACAATATAAAATTAAAGAAGTAAAATTCCCTACGGATTCTTCCATAATTTCAATTGCCGTTCGCGATACCAAACGAAGAAGCCTGTTAAAAAATGAGGAAGGGTACAGCCTTGATGCCATCAAAGAAGAAAGAATTCGCATTGATGCCCGACTAAAAGAAAAAGGTTTCTTTTATTTCAACCCTGATTATTTAAAAGTTCAGGTAGACAGTACCGTTGCGGATCATCAGGTTGATCTTATTGTAAAAGTAAAAGAGGAGGCTCCAAAACTCGCAGAGACACCTTATAAAATTAATAAAATCATCGTTTATCCCAACTATTCCATAGGTTCAGGTAGTTTGAAAACAAATACGGATTCGGTCCAGAAATACAATGATTTAACCATTATAGATTCGGAAAATATATTCAAACCGCAAATTTTTGATCGCGCCTTGTATTTCAAAAAGGAAGATTTATACAACCGTACCGATCATAATTTATCATTAAATAGACTAGTTAATCTTGGAACTTTCAAATTTGTGAAAAATCAATTTAGAGTTTCGGACACAATAGGGAATTATCTGGATGCGTACTATTACCTCACGCCATTACCTAAAAAATCGATACGTCTAGAAGCTTTAGCTAAGACAAATTCAGCTAATTACACCGGAACGGAACTCAATTTAAACTGGAGCAACAGAAATACTTTTAGAGGCGCTGAATTGCTTAAAATATCAGCTTTTGGTGGTCTTGAAGTACAAGTTTCCGGACAAAATAATGGCTTTAATGTGTATCGATTCGGTACTGAAGCTAATTTAGTTTGGCCACGGTTAGTTGCCCCTTTTAAACTAAATTCTCCCAGTAGTTTTGTTCCAAAAACAAAGGCTTCATTAGGATATGAATTCCAAAACAGAATCAAATTGTATTCCCTACAAACCTTCAAAGGTTCCTTTGGGTATTTATGGAAAGAAAACGAACGCAAAGAACATTTATTAAATGTCACTGAGATTACATACGTCAGTCCGCAAAATGTAACGCCATTATATCAGCAACAAATTCTGGCCAATAAATCGTTGGGAAAAGTAATAGAAAAACAACTCATTTTTGGACCAACCTATTCTTATACCTACACCAATACACTACAGAAAAGGAAGAAAAATACCTTTTATTACAAAGGATCTATCGACTTAGCGGGAAACATTGCAGGGTTGGTTTCAGGTGCAAATGTTCAAAAAGGCGATACTATTAAATTATTTGATGTTCCGTTTAGCCAATTTATAAAAATAGAAAATGATTTCAGACATTATTATAAATTAGGACCTGATTCTCAACTGGCGAGCCGAGTTATTGTAGGCGCCGGATACGCGTATGGTAATTCAAATGAAATGCCGTTTATAAAACAGTTTTTCATTGGTGGAACCAATAGCTTAAGAGCCTTTCGAGCCCGTTCCATAGGTCCAGGAAGTTTTGATGTTGCATCAACAAATACCAATACTTTTTTACCCGATCAATCAGGAGATTTCAAACTGGAATTCAATACAGAGTATCGTGCAAAAATATATGGTTTGCTAAAAGGCGCTTTATTCCTAGATGCAGGAAATATATGGTTACTAAAAGAAAACACGGATAAACCTGGTGCAAAATTATCAAAAAAATTCCTCAACGAACTGGCGGTTGGAGCTGGAGCTGGATTGCGTTTCGATTTCTCTTTCCTGATTCTTAGAACCGATTTTGCTTTCCCTATCCGAAAATCGTATTTGCCAGACGGGAATCGTTGGGTAGTAGATCAAATCAATTTTGGAAGTGGTGCTTGGCGCAAAGAAAATTTGATTTTCAACTTGGCAATTGGTTATCCTTTCTAAAAAAACAATTATACAAAAAAAGAGCACGATAATTTTCGTGCTCTTTTGGTATAACGTATTACACTTTTTAATTCACTAAGAACAATGCATTGCTGAATAATAAATTTCCGTTTTCCCAAAAACCTCTAAACAACGGATTATCTATCATATAAATTACAGAGCCGTCGCCTTTTTTATCCACTGCAAAGCTTACCGTGTTGTTTAGTTTCTTTTTGATTTCATTACCAATAAAACCATAACTTTTATAATCTTTAGGAACATAAGCAACATTTATGGCTTTTTTCAATAGCGAATAATGCCTGTCATCCGTTTTTAGACTGAAATATTTATCGCCTAAACCAAAAGACATTGGGTGTGTTTTGTTAAGCAGATTTTCAATTATGGCTCCAGGAATTGATGCAGAAATTGCTCTGCGTTCTGAATCCTGAAAATCTAAGAAACGCTCTTTTAGCTCCTCTTGTTCCGCAGCTTTCTCCGAATTTAATTTGTCTTCTTCAGTTGCAAAAGGACTCAGTGCGTACCCTTCTTTTGCTTCAAAAAGAGCGAGCGCGTTATTCATGGCAATCACTTTTCCACCGTTTTTAATCCACTCATTAATTTTCTTTTGTTGGTCTTCTGAAAATTCATAATACCCATCCGCCAAAATCAGCGTGTTGTAATTGAATAGGTTTAATCTATTGAAATTATTCACTTCAATTACACTAACTGGATACCCTATAGTTTCTTCCATATAAAACCAAGCGGCACCAAACTCAGTAGAGCCAACTCCTTTTCCGGATAACAGAACGACTTTAGGCGCTTTCAATAAATTAAAATTTTCTCCACCAACATCTTTAGCATTAGACGAAAAACCTGTGGATATATAATTGTAATCCGTTTTTATTTTTACAAGTTCACTAATTGTTTTTTCAAAATCAAGGACTTTGGGATTATCCGCTTTGGTCACTAATAAACCGCCCGGTTCAACAGTTACATCACCAAAAATTGCTTTTTTCATTGCTGATCGAACCTTAATATTATTTTGGTGCAATAAGGACAAAACCTGAGCTGAAATCCTGTTATTCCAAGGAATATGAAACGCATATACATTTTGCGGAATCTCCTTTTCCTTCACTTCAATGGATGCTTTTGTTTTGATAGCCAAACTGTTTTTCAACGCATATCCTTCAACACCGTATGCCAAAGGCAATGCCCAAGAAGTTATGTCGTACGATAAGCTGTCATTCAATTTTTGGTTTGGTTCAAAAAGTACTTGCGCAAAAACGGCTTTTTGTTGGTCTACTTTTACAATTAAATCATTGGGTTCAATCGTAAAACCTTTTTCAGTTTTTGTGCTGTAATTAAATCCAGACGATTTTTGACTCGCATCTGCATAACTGAATTCTACATTATTTTTTTTCAACAAATCCGCTAATTGAACTAGCTTCGGATTGTTTTTCATCACATACATTTTATAATTTCCCTTCACTGATTTTCGGGAATTATTCATAAAACCTCTAAATCCTTTAAGCAAAACATCTGCTTGTGCCGCCGCTGATTCTACCACAGTGAGCACTGTTGTAGCGTGATGCTTTATACGGTCTTCTATCGTCACAATGACTCCGTTGCTCATAGTAATAGCTCTCCCTGCTCCTATTCCGCCTTGCTCTATAGTCATTCCTACAGCACCGTTATAAGTAGGATACGTATCGCCATAACTTGGATAAAACAAATCAAAACGTTCACTGGTGTTGTACATCCAGTTTTGAGCATCAAATTTTTTAGAAATATTTTTACCTAAAGTGAAATGAAAATCTTTTTGGTATTTCTCAATATATTCGTGCAAAGGTTCCGCTGAGGGTGGAAAGAAATACGGAGAATCATATCCCATTTCATGCACATCCGTATGAACTTGTGGCATCCATTGGTTGTACAATGCAATACGCTGTTGGGTTTCCGGTTGGGTTTGCCAAGCCCAGTCTCTATTTAAATCAAAAATATAATGGTTGTATCTTCCACCTGGCCAAACCTCCATGTGTTCTCTATCAGACAATCCCGGATGCGTTTTTTTACCTGAAACTTCCCTTAACCAATTCCCGTATCTGGAAAACCCATCTGGATTAAGGCACGGATCAAGAATTACAATTGTATTTTCTAACCACTTTTTAGTTTCAGCATTGGAAGGATTTACTAATTCATAAGCCACAGTCATGGCACTTTCGGTTCCAGCAAATTCATTTCCGTGAACATTGAAGCTCAACCAAACGATTAACTTATCGCCAATCATTTGAGATCTATTTTGAGATAAACCAATAGCTGCTAGATTGTTGTTTCTTATTTGTTCCAAATTAGCCAAATTCTCCGGACTCGAAATAAAATAGACATTCAAATCCCTTTGTTCCGGAGTCACACCATATTTCTGGTGCTTTATAAGAGTAGACTTTTCCGTAAGGTGCTTGAAATAATTTTCAGCTTGATGGTAATAGGTTGTTTGTTTTCCATAATTGGGTAAAAACTGGGAAGGACTTTGTACTTGTGCAGGAACACTCAGTACCAAAGTCAGCATAAGATAAAGAGAAAAAACGGTTTTTTTCATGTTATTTTGGGTTAGTTATGCTTCAAAAATAGTTATTTACGAAGTATCGTACAAGCTAAACTTCAGTTTAATGAAATATTGATTCGATTTAGCTAATTCCTATTTTGTTGAAGAAGAATAACAGTATTTCGTATTAGAAAACGGAACTATCCGCTAAACGGACTACATTTATAGAGCGCAAACGCTTTGAAAAAACTAGTGAAAATTAGTGTAATTCGTGGCTGAAATAATTAATTGGTAGTTGTTAAGGATGGTCATGAAAAGCAATATTATTCTGTTTTGGATAGTATCATGGCAACATTCTATTATATTTGCAGATAACAAAATTCACACTACAGATGGAAGAATGTATCTCAGTTTTCGACATGCTAAAAATTGGTGTTGGACCTTCAAGTTCGCATACACTTGGTCCTTGGAGAGCAGCTGAACGCTTTTTGGGTGAATTACGAAAAGGAAAACTACTTCCTGCTGTGAGCAGAATAAAAATAGATTTATACGGCTCTCTTTCTTTAACTGGAAAAGGACATGCCACGGATTTAGCAGTAATGTTGGGCTTAAGCGGTCAAGATCCAGAATATATTCCAGTGGAAAATATTGATGTAATTATCAAATCCATTGAATCTAAAAATGAAATCAATTTAGGGAACGAAAAAACAATTCCTTTTTACTTCCTCCAAGACATTGTTTTCAATAAAAACTTCCTTCCTTTTCATGCCAATGGAATGACTTTTACAGCCTATATGGCTGATGATAGCCAATACGTTTCTACCTTTTATTCTATTGGTGGAGGGTTTGTAGTCAAAGAAGAACGCAGCAACGCAAAAAAGAAAATACACATAAAATGTGCTTTTCCTTATCCAATTGAGAAAGCGGCTGAACTATTGGTTTATTGCAAAAAAGAGAATAAATCCATATCAGAAATCGTTCTTGAAAATGAAAAATCAATGCGTACCGAAGCAGTTATTAATCATGAATTGATGCGTATTTGGCACACCATGCTCGAATGCATGTACATTGGTTGTCATTCCGAAGGGATTCTTCCCGGAGGATTAAACGTGCGTCGACGTGCTTTTGACATGCACCAAAACCTCATTGGTTTAGCCAATTATGATTCGCCACAAACTTGGCTTGAAGAAATCAGAAAAACAGAAGTAAAATTTCGTCAAATCCTAAAATGGGTTTCCTGTTTTGCCCTTGCGGTAAATGAAGTAAACGCCGCTTTAGGTCGTGTGGTTACTGCTCCAACAAATGGAAGTGCGGGGGTTATTCCCGCGGTTTTGATGTATTATTTAGTGATTGAAAACCATAATGCCGCAGAAAAGGAAATCAAACAATTCCTGATGGTTGCCGGAGAAATAGGCAGTATTTTCAAGAAAGGCTCTACAATCTCAGCAGCAATGGGTGGTTGTCAGGCCGAAATTGGCGTTTCTTCCTCGATGGCTGCAGCCGCTTTATGCGAATTAATGGGCGGAACTCCCGAACAGGTTTTGATGGCTGCCGAAATTGCCATGGAACATCATTTAGGTTTAACCTGTGATCCTATTGGTGGTTTGGTTCAGATTCCGTGTATTGAGAGAAACACGATGGGCGCCATAAAAGCCATAAATGCCGCTGAATTAGCCTTAGAAACCGACCCAAAAAATGCAAAAGTACCTTTAGACAAAGTGGTAGACACGATGTGGCAAACCGCCAAAGACATGAACAACAAATACAAAGAAACTTCTGAAGGTGGTTTAGCCATTGCCGTGAATCTGGCAGATTGTTAATGTGCTTAACCTAAATTTGAAATATTGGGAACCTAAAATTTAACTATTTACAACCTGATGTGTAAAATTATTTAAAACGTCAGTTTGAGTGTTTTTTGTGGAGTAAAACGGAACAAAAAATGTATCTAGAACCGTTTTTTAATATTAATTTTCTAGTTCTCGATATAATTTCCTGTTGAAAATTACTCAAACTGACGAAAATTATCAATAAAAATCAATTTCATCCAATGAGTTATTGATAGTAAATTTAATTTCTGTTTTAAAGTAAAAGCATCAGAGGAAGAGTCAGACTTGAATGATGGCACTTATTAAGTGGTACAAATGGATTATTTTGAAAGCCTTTCCAATCAAAACAACTTTCTTCGGGTGTCAATAAGATGAATGATTTTCCATTCTGACGTTTGGGGACTGTCTTTTTTGAACAGTGTAAAAGCATTCACTCCTTTGTGGCTTACTTTTCCATTCACATAAAACTCATAAGGCGTCCAGGCATGCGCCATACTCCCGTCTACTTGAATGGAGTAACTCATAATTTTTTCCTGAAAGTTTAATTCAGCAGGAATCGAAGCGATCGATTTAAAAAATGCTTGCGGTTTTTCATTGGATAATTGAGTGCCTTTGACATTCTCAGCAATGGATTGTAAAATCATTCTGTCATCACAAAGAGTCTTAAGTTTCACAGTATCTTTGACATGAAAAGCCTCAAAAAAAGTTTCAATCACTTTTTGAATTTCTTGATTCTGACCTTGAGAATAGACCGAGAACAACAATAATGTCAGTAGTATAATTGTACGCATAATTATTTTTTAAATTAATTGGCATTACCAAAAACATTACTGTTACATTTTTGAGTTAAAAATATACATTTGCTTACCTTTACAAACTTAAAAAAATAAATATGCCTGTCGCAAAAAAAGATTATAAAAGGATCACCACAAAATCACTGATTGAGATGAAAGCAAATGGAGAGAAAATTTCCATGCTTACTGCATACGATTACACCATGGCAAAAATCGTTGATACAGCCGGAATTGATGTAATATTAGTGGGTGATTCCGCTTCGAATGTGATGGCCGGTCACGAAACAACTTTGCCCATTACATTAGACCAAATGATTTATCATGCGTCATCTGTAGTAAGAGCTATAGAAAGAGCGTTGGTTGTCGTTGATTTACCTTTTGGAAGCTACCAATCAGATCCGAAAGAAGCCTTGCGTTCTGCCATTCGAATCATGAAAGAAAGTGGTGGCCATGCTGTAAAACTGGAAGGCGGTAAAGAAATTAAAGATTCTATTAAAAAAATATTAAACGCCGGAATTCCAGTTATGGGACATTTGGGTTTAACGCCACAATCCATATACAAATTTGGAACCTATACCGTTCGTGCCAAAGAAGAAGAAGAAGCAGACAAATTGATGGAAGACGCTAAATTATTGGAAAGATTAGGCTGTTTTGCTTTAGTATTAGAAAAAATTCCAGCTCATTTAGCAGAGAAAGTGGCCAAAAGCATTTCGATTCCAGTAATAGGAATTGGCGCAGGTGGCGGAGTTGACGGACAAGTTCTAGTAATTCACGACATGTTAGGGATGAACAATGAATTTAGCCCGCGTTTCTTAAGAAGATATATGAATTTATACGACGAAATGACAACTGCAATCGGTCAATATGTTGCCGATGTGAAATCAAGTGACTTTCCTAATGCTAGCGAACAATATTAAAGTAGACTTCTTAGATTGTTAGAATTTTAGATTGTTAGACTCAATGTAAAACTATCTAAGAAATGTAAAATCTAAAAAATCCAAATGAAAATAGTTTCGAATAAAAGCAACCTTCAGGTGCTACACGAAGACAATCACCTTATTGTGGTAAACAAGCGTGTAGGCGATATTGTACAAGGTGACAAAACCGGCGACAAACCATTATCTGAGGTGGTCAAAGAATACATCAAAGACAAGTACAACAAACCCGGAGAAGTTTTTCTTGGCGTGGTGCATCGTTTGGACCGGCCAACAACCGGAATCGTCGTTTTTGCCCGTACCAGTAAAGCGCTCACAAGAATGAATGAATTATTCAGCAACCGTGAAACTCAAAAAACATATTGGGCAATTGTCAAAAACAAACCTTCCAATCCAGCAGATACATTAGTTCATTTCCTAAAAAGAAACGAAAAAAACAATACTTCAAAAGCGTATCTGAAAAAAGTTCTAGACAGTAAGCTAGCCAGTTTAGAATATAAAATCATACAAGAACTCAACAATTATTTCGCTCTGGAAATTAATCTTCATACAGGGAGACACCACCAAATCAGAGCACAACTTTCGGCTATTGGTTCGCCAATAAAAGGCGATTTGAAATATGGTTTTGACCGAAGTAATCCCGATGGAGGAATTCATTTGCATGCTCGAAAACTAGTTTTTGTACATCCTGTTACCAAAGAAAATATAGAAATCATCGCGCCAACTCCAGATGATGTGATTTGGAATGCCGTATAAATCACCTAAAAGTTTTTTTTTAAATGATAGAAAAAACAATACCTTACAGGATTACAAAAGATAAAACAGGATTGTATTTGCTTTTGAATTAAAATCGAAAGTGTGGTTAAGATAATAATATGTATTTTTAAAATTAAAATCATCTAATGAATCACAGAACTGATATAAAATACCGAAAAGAGTCTCTTAAAAAATTATTATATGTCATCACCCAACAGGAAGAAGCAATAATTAAGGCTTTGTACGATGATTTTAAAAAACCTGCGTTTGAAGCTGTTTTAACCGAGACAAATTATGTAATTGGCGATTTAAAAGAAACCATAAAAAATATTGATTCTTGGGCTAAGCCAAAAAAAGTTTGGTCTTCATTATTGAATTTTCCTTCATCTGATTATATCTATAGCGAGCCTTACGGCAACGTTTTAATCCTTTCTCCATGGAATTATCCCTTTCAACTGGCGTTATGTCCGCTGGTAGCCGCTGTTGCTGCAGGGAATAAAGTAACTCTAAAACCATCTGAACTCACACCACATACTGCTGCTATTATTTCGAAAATTATAACGGAAACTTTCCCCGTAAAAGACGTTGCCGTTGTTACAGGAGACGCAACAGTTGCCGCTGAATTATTAAAAAAACGTTGGGATTACATCTTTTTCACAGGAAGTGTAACTGTTGGAAAAATAGTCGCAAAAGCTGCTGCGGAAAACCTAACGCCTGTTACGCTGGAATTGGGCGGAAAAAGTCCATGTATTGTTGATGAAACGGCAAATTTAGAATTAAGTGCTCGCCGCATTGTGTGGGGAAAAATTATAAACGCCGGACAAACCTGTGTAGCACCCGATTATATTTTGGTACATCATAAAATGAAAGACACTTTCGTGAAATTATTAATCCACGAAATTGAAAAAGCACTTGGAACAAACCCGGAGGAATCACCTGATTTTGCCAGAATTATTAACCTGAAAAACTGGCACCGCCAATTAGGTTTATTAGAGAATCAAAAAATACTTTATGGAGGACAGTCAAACATTGAGACATTGTACCTCGCTCCTACTTTACTTGACGAACCAAAAAGGGATAGTTTAGTAATGAACGAAGAAATTTTTGGCCCAATACTTCCTATCCTTTCTTATCAATCAAATTCTGATATTGACACGATAATTTCGAGCTTTGAAAAACCATTATCCTTGTATTTATTTTCCCAAAACAAATCCTTTATTGATGAAATATTGCAAAAATATTCTTTTGGTGGTGGTTGCATTAATGATACCGTAATTCATTTGGTGAACCATCGCTTGCCTTTTGGCGGTGTAGGACATTCCGGAATAGGAGCCTATCATGGAAAATTAAGTTTTGATATTTTTTCTCATAAAAAAGCTATTGTAAAAAGAGGCACTTGGCTGGATTTACCAATGCGTTATGCACCTTATAAAAACAAATTAAAAACCATACAAAAAATATTAAAATGGTTGTAACCAATGAAAAATCAGTAAGCCAAGCGATAGCATACCGTCGCTCCGTTCGAGTTTTTAAAACCGAAGCTATTGATGCAGAAAAAGTAAAAGAATGCATTCAACTCGCCACCCTAGCGCCAACCAGCAGTAATATGCAGCTTTGGGAGTTTTATCATGTTGTTTCCCCTGGAATAATACAAGAAATAGCCAAAGCCAGTTTTGACCAAAATGCTGCAAAAACAGCACAGCAACTTGTGATAGTTGTGGCTAGGAAGGATTTATGGCGCAAAAGAGTGCGATCGAATATTGATTTCCTAAAAAATCAATATGGCAATAAACCGGAAGCGAACTATTCGAAAAGAGAAAAATTCGCATTGGATTATTATCAAAAAATCATCCCTACTCTTTATTTTGATTTTTTAGGAATTATCGGAATGATAAAATTTCTTGCCTTTCAAGTTATTGGCCTATTCAAACCCATCTATAGACAGGCTAGGCAAAGCGACATGCGGATCGTAGCGCAGAAAAGTGCGGGACTTGCAGCGCAAAATTTCATGATCAGTATGGCAGCCATCAATTATGATACGTGTCCAATGGAAGGTTTTGATTCGCTGAGAGTCAAAAAAACATTACATTTACCGGCTTCCGCAGAAATAAACATGATTTTAGGATGCGGAATCAGGGAAGATAATGGCGTATATGGGGAACGATTCAGAGTTCCTTTTGAAGAAGTCTATTTTAAAAAATAAAAAACAAACAAACCAAATAATACCTAAAACCAAATGACTACAACTACACAAAACCGAATTGAAGAAATTAAAAAAAATGGTTTCCCCTTAGATTTTGGAAATGTTTTCAACCATGCCTTCGAAAATTATAAAAAGATTGCGATTTATGGCGGTTTAATTATTTTTGTGTTTTTCGTTCTATTTTGTATTGTTGCAGTTGGAGTACTAATTTCAATTTTTGGAGGACCAGCAGTTGTAGATTTTTTAAAACCAGAAAATTTAAAACCAGAAGAATTTAGTTTAAATACTTTATTAATTTTCTCAGGAATTTCGGTATTAATCGCTTGCTTAATAAGTCCATTAACAGCGGCACTAATAAATATGGCATATTGTGCCGAAAGAGACGAGGAATTTCATGTCTCATCGATGTTTAAATTTTACAAAGCACCCTTTTTTAAGGAACTATTTATTGTAACATTTTTGATTAATTTAACTAACGCAATACTATCGGGTTTAGTAAATTACGCTCAAATACCAGCTCTTGAATTTATTGTTTCAGCAACGTTAAGTTTATTTACCATTTTGATGATTCCGCTTATCATTTTTGGCAACTTAAAAGCTGTTGATGCAATACAATCAAGTGTCATGATTGTTTCAAAACAACCGCTTGTTTTACTTGGATTACTTGTTGTAGGTGGCATATCGTCTTTTGTAGGATTTATAGGATGCTGCATCGGGATATTTTTTACGCTCCCTTTTATGTCTTCACTATATTATGCTATCTATAGTAAAATAATAGGGTTTGAAACTCAGAGTAAATCTGAAGAAAGATCCTAAAAAATAAAAGGCATTTTTTTTGAATAAAAAAAAATGCCTACATTACCCCCAAAAAGATAGAGCCCAAATCTAACCTTTAGAAACCTAAAAAAGAAAAACACTATGGTATTATACTATAGCCAACTGACTGTTTTAAACTCGGAATTTATTTTATTTTGGGTTTTTAATTTATTTGCCTTTAATACTCTTTTATGGATTCCAATCCCTATTTTACTTATATTTATAACCTATGAAGTTTATAAAATAAAAACTGCTTTAAAGAGTAGATTATTAAAAAGTGAGACAGAAATAGTTTTAAAAAACAAAGAGTACCAACTGTATCTCCTTTTTTTAGGCATCATACTTCCATTAATTGAAATTGTCTTTGAGATTTATAAAATTAGGCCCAAAAGCTTATTAATACCCAATTGCAGTATTGGATTATTTCTATTTATACTTTATCTGTTAAGCACGAAATACCCGTTTTTTTTTAAAAATATAAAAACAATATTCATTAGTTTATTTTTAATCTATTTTGTTTTTATTTCAAGAAATCTGATTTATTCTCCAGCGGACATTATCCCTATTTTAGGTTTCATTGTTAACTTTTTCTTTTCCTATAGTGTCTTAAAACCCATAAAACTGTATAAGTATTTTGTTATAGCAGTTTTTTCCTTTCTAGTGGTTATTTATCTATTAGAATTGGTTCCAATAAAAACTAATATCGCCCTTGTTGTCTATTCCTTTATCATTTTGATAATCAACTATATTCATTACAT
>JAGOJA010000134.1 GCA_017995345.1 Flavobacterium sp. | reverse complement strand
AGGAAGATTATAATTCGGCTGTTGCCAATATTGAATACCTGCAATTAGAATACAATCGCCAGAAAACATTAACTGATGAAAATGTAAACCCTAGAAAAGTACTTCAGGAAGTAAAATCAAAACTAGCTGTTGAAAGAGCCAGAGCAAAAGCTGCAAAAAACAAATTGCAAGCCCTGAATATGAGTACAAGCGGATCAAGTTTGGTACCGATAGTTTCACCAATATCCGGTTATGTTGGAAAAATCAGCATTGCCAAAGGAGCATTTGCCGAAACAGGAATAACCCTTTTTGAAGTCGTAGATAATAGCCAGATGCACTTGGACTTAAACGTTTATGAAAAAGATTTGGAATCAATTTCTGTGGGGCAAACGATAGACTTTATTTTGACTAATCAAGGAAACAAATCCATTAAAGGAAAAATATTTGGTATCAATAAATCCTTTTCAAATGAAAGCAAAACCGTTGCTGTTCACGCCAAAATTAATCCAGCTGATTCCAAAGATTTAATTTCTGGAATGTATGTTTCTGCCAATATCAATATTAAAAATGCAACCGTCCCTGCCCTACCCAAAGATGCTGTTGTAAAAAATGGAGATAAATACTTTGTCTATATCCAGGAAGAACACGAAGAAAAAGCCACAGGTAAAAAAGCAGAAGCTCACGAACACAAAGAAGGCGAAGCACATTCTGAAGAAGCTGTTGGCGAGGAAGAAGGACACAACGAAGTACATTTCAAAGCAATAGAAGTTGTACCAGGAACAACAGATTTAGGGTATACCGAAGTGAAATTTGTTGAAGCAATTCCTGCCGATGCAAAAATTGTAATTAAAGGAGCTTTCTATTTACTGTCTGCTATGAAAGGTGGCGGTGAGCATACACATTAATAAGTAGTTTAAGAAGCATTAGAAAACTTAAGACTATCTAAGACCGCTAGTATTATTTGTATTGGCGGTTGTGATAGTAAATTAATTGATGAAGACTATGCCCCCAAAATAATATTAGAAAAATCATTAATTGCTGAATATGAAAACAACAAAATATAGTTTTCTGCGAAATACTAGCGGAATAAAAAAGATAATAATTTGTCTTACCTTATCATTATTGTTGTATTTCATTTTACTGTTTTTTAAAATTGATATTAAAAACAGGATAATTTTATCCTGGGATATCTTTTGTCTTTCTCTAATTATATTTAGCTGGGCATTGTTTTTTACTACCACAAATAAAGATCTATGTGAGGTGGTAGAGCGTCAGGATGATGGACTTAAAGTGATTTTTACGATAGTGCTCATTGCTGTTTGTGTTAGTTTGTTTGGTACTTTACTCCTTTTAAAAGGTACAGAAGAATCGTCCTTTAACAGAATATTTGATGCAATCGTTTCATTATCGCCCATTTTAGTGTCGTGGACATTGCTTCATACAATTTTTACAATTCGGTATGCACACTTATATCACGACCATAATCAATTAAAAACGGGTAGTAATGTTGGAGGTATCAAATTTCCGTGTAAGGAGGAGCCTGATTATATTGATTTCGCCTATTTCTCATTCGTAATTGGTATGACATTTCAAGTTTCAGATGTCCAAGTAAGCTCAAAGGTTATCAGAAGATTTGTTTTGTTGCACAGTCTAATTTCATTTGCGTTCAATACAATTATTGTGGCACTGACTATTAATAGTATTGCCAGTTTTAAATAACTATTTAATATAAAAAATTTAGAAAATGAACAACAGACTCAATTGTTGGAAGTGTGTATTAATGCTTTCAGGTTTGCTTGGAATGGCTACCATTTTTTCATAATAACATTAACCAAGGATCAAATTAGGGTTTTAAATAATTCCTATTTGCACTCTCTTTTATATAATTTAAGAAACATTTTAAATCTAATTTGATGAAAAAATTAATCATACTAGGAATTATAAATATTGCAATAATGACGATTGTTTTTTCCTGTAAAGAAGAGAAAAAAGTACAAAAGGTTCATATTCACAAAAAGGCAGAAGCCCATAAGATAGTCTACGAATGCCCTATGAAATGTGAAAAAGGGAAATTTTATGACATTTCTGGAAAATGTCCTGTTTGCAAAATGTCATTAATAAAAATTGAACACGAAGAAAATAAAAACCATTTAGAACATAATCATAAATAACTAAAAAAGAAACACCAACACAAATATGATGCAAACAGTAAACAGCTTTGGTGCAGACAGGAAGAAAAAATAAATCACCAAACAAACAAACAAACAAACAAACAAACAGGTTGTTCTATTCACAATGATTCAGAAAATCATTCTGATGATGTTCATAAACGCTAAAGCGAAAGAAATGTCTGCCGAAGATAAATAACACGGCTGTTCGCACGATCTAGAGCACAAGCATTAAAAAGTAGAACATAAATGAGTATTGTTTTCTGTACTCATTTGCATTATAAAAATTTTGATTAAAAAGACAGAAGAATGAAAAACAAAATAAATTTGTTACAAATAACCAATTTAGTGGTGTTGTTTTTTTGCATAAACTTTGCAAATGCCCAGAATTTAGACATTGATGTTTTAAGAAACATAAATCATAATAGGAACAAATCACTGGATCCAGCATTAAAAGGAATTACAAATAGTCTAGCTCCTGTAAGTATTGGAACTCCAATTATTATGTACTCTGTCGGATTGATAATGAAAGATAGTACAGTCAAAAAGAAAGCTATTTTTATTGGAGAAGCCTTTTTGGCTTCAGGATTTATAACATTTGCTTTAAAAAAAACAGTAAATAGAGAACGACCATTTGTAACTTATCCAGATATTGAGCAAGTTACAACAGCAACCGGACCTTCTTTCCCATCAGGGCACGCTTCTTTAGCTTTTGCAACTGCCACTTCCTTGAGTATGGCGTATCCAAAATGGTACATTATTGCTCCTTCGTTTGCGTGGGCAAGTGCAGTAAGCTATTCTCGTATGGTATTGGGTGTTCATTATCCAAGTGACGTGTTAGCTGGCGCAATCATAGGAAGCGGATCAGCTTATCTTTCCTATAAATTTAATAAATGGGTTAATAAAAAACAGAGGAAAAAAATCCCACAACTTTGGGAATAAATAGTTCTTTTTATTTAAAATCAAATACTTATGTTTTATATATAGTAAAAATAAAAAGGTTACAAACATTCTAAAACGAAAGAAATACCCAACATCTGCAATGAAGTCTTTAAAAAACTTAAACCTATCCCAAACTGCCAGTATCATTGATGATTTTAAAAACTATTTCAAGGCAGTAGAACCGATTAGGCAATGCTTTTAGGAAGTATATTTCTTTTAATAAAAGATGAAGGAGAAATGGTCTCTGGATTCTCATAACTAAAAATACAATTTAAAAAAATGAAAAATATATTTAACAAACGATTTTCATTACTATATTCATTTATATCAACTTATGTTCTGATTTCTTTCGGGATAAGAATTTCCCTTTATGCTTTATCATTTGATGATATTGATTTTTCTCTTATTTCAATTATCAAAATTTTCAGTTTAGGATTTTTCTTTGACCTATCAGTAGCTTTGTTTTTTTCTACAATTTATTATTCATATCTACTTGCTTTACCTTCAAAACTTGTCGGTAGCATACTTGATAAGGTAATTACTTATTTTTTAATGGGTATTTTACTATTCATTAGTATTTTTTCTTTTGTTGCGGAATTTCCATTTTGGGAGGAATTCAATACAAGGTTTAACTTTATTGCTGTTGATTATTTAATATATACTTACGAAGTTTTTGAAAATATAAATCAATCCTATCCAATCCCATTAATAATTTTGGTTCTATTTACTTTAATCTTCATTATATATGTCATTTATAAGAAGAAAAATGTTTTTAGGGAAACATTCACAGAAAAACCAAAATTTAAAGAAAGGCTTTTTAATGTTTTACCTTTATTACTAGTAACATTACTTTTCGCTTTTTTTGCAAAAAATAAACTTGCAGAATGGAGCATCAATAATTATGAAAATGAATTAAGCAAAAATGGTGTTTTCTCTTTTTTTTCAGCATTGCATTCAAACGAGTTAGATTATACAACATTTTATAAAACATTGCCTAACAAAGAAGCATATAAAATAGTAAAAAAGGAATTGCTTCAAAACAATCAAGAATTTACAAATCAAGAAAAAGATGCGATTACAAGAAACGTAAGTGGCTCAAAAGAACAAGCCCCTAATATAGTTTTAATTGCTATTGAAAGTTTTAGTGCCGATTTTTTAAAACAATTTGGAAACCAACAAAATCTAACACCTAATTATGAAGCATTAGCAAAAAACAGCATATTCTTTACTAATATGTATGCTACAGGTACAAGAACTGTTCGAGGTATGGAAGCACTCACACTCTGCGTTCCACCAACACCAGGAAACAGTATTGTAAGAAGACCAAATAATGAAAGTATATTTTCAATAGCTACGATATTAAAAAAGAAAAATTATGATTTAAGTTTTATATATGGAGGCGATGGCTATTTTGATAATATGAACACTTTTTTTGGCGGTCAAGGGTTTAATATAATAGATAGAAACAGAGGAAATCCGCTATCTGATAATATTAAAACAAAACGATTTGCAATAGAAGACAACGAAGTAACATTTGAAAATGCTTGGGGAATTTGTGATGAAGATAGTTATACTCAATCTATAAAATATGCCAATATAAATTCAAAAAAAAACAAACCTTTTTTTCAATTTATAATGACAACATCTAACCATAAACCCTATTCATTTCCTAATGGAAGAATAAATATGGTACAAGGAAGTAGAGAAAGTGCAGTAAAATATACTGATTTTGCTTTAGGACAATATATCAAAAAAGTGAAAACAAAACCTTGGTTTTCAAATACAATTTTTGTAATTGTTGCTGACCATTGTGCCAATAGTGCTGGTAAATGGGAAATAAATATTGAAAATCATCATATTCCAGCAATGATTTACAATTTGAATAATCAAAAACAAAAAATCAATAAACTTGTATCGCAAATTGACCTAATGCCAACAGTATTTGGATATTTGAATTGGAATTATCAAACAGAACTTTATGGCAAAGATATTAATATAATGAAACCTAATGAAGAAAGAGCTTTAATTGGAAATTATAGAACATTAGGATTATTAAAGAATAAATATTTTACAGAAATAAATGACCGAAAAAAAGTAAATAATTATATATGGGATGCAGAAAAGAAAATAATGAAAAAAATAGAAAATAAAAATTTAATTGATTTAGAAAAATTAACTGTTTCTTATTACCAAACTGCGAGTGAACGATTCAAAAATGGTAAGATGAAACAAAGTAATTAATTATAAATGATTATGTTTTTGTTCTAGATGGATTTTGTCTAAATAATTAAAAAATTAATTTATGCTATTAAATAAAAGAATATCAATATTCACATTTTTGAAACAAATAAAATTTGACATAACTGCCATTCTAATCTATGCTATAGTAGTAGGAATTGCTGACCAGTACGGTTTTCTGTCAAAAATAGAAATACCAATTGCTATGAGTGCCATAATCGGAACTGCATTATCATTATTACTGGCTTTTAGAACAGCCCAAGCTTATGAAAGATGGTGGGAAGCAAGAATAATTTGGGGTGCAATAGTAAACGATTCAAGAACTTTAATACGTCAAGTAAAGCAATTTTTACCAGAAAAAGACACTAAAATTGTGCAGGATTTTGCGTACCGTCAAATAATTTGGTGTTATGTTTTAGGAGAATCGTTGCGAAAATTATCGTATTCAAAAAAAGTATACGACTATGTTAAAGAACATAAATTATCAAAAAACAACATCCCAAATGCAATAATTAATCAACATAGTGAAGCACTATCTAAACTAGAAATTAGCGATTTCAAGCAAATACAGATTGACAGTACTTTAAGTCGCTTGTGCGACTCTATGGGAAAATGCGAACGTATTAAAAACACCGTTTTTCCAAAATCATACAGCTTATTGGTACATTTTTTTATTTATGTTTTTGCCACGCTTTTACCATTTGGGTTAGATGATATATATGTTTTAGTAGAAATATTTTTAACAGCTTTGATACCTATAATATTTATAGCCATAGAACGAACGGCAATTATATTACAAGATCCGTTCGAAAATGTAACAACCGACATTCCAATGACAAGTCTTGCAATAACAATAGAAATAAATATTAAAGAATTGATAGGCGATACAGATTTACCAATTGTAGAAAAGCCAAAATCGTTTTATATAATGTAATATATAAATTATGGATATAAATGCAGAATTAATTATTGTTTCCAAACTGATTGTCTCCTTTTTATTAGGAGGATTTATTGGTTTAGATAGAGAAAAACACGGTCAAGATGCAGGAATAAGAACGTATGCAGCCGTATGTATTGGCGCAACCTTGTTTACAGCTATTACAGCCCATTTGGTAAATAACCCAGCGGATACTTCAAGAGTAATTGCAAATATTGTAACAGG
>JAGOJA010000048.1:2762-20177 GCA_017995345.1 Flavobacterium sp. | reverse complement strand
TGTTTTTCGTTTCTCCAAATGGTCATGAAACTAAATATCATTTTACAACAAGCAATTCGCCATTGCCTAGTAATGTTATAAATGACATTGATATCAATAGTGTTACAGGTGAAGTTTTTATAGCTACAGCCAAAGGGTTAGTTTCTTTTAAAGGAACCGCAACTGCTGCAAACGATGATTTAAGTAATGCGTATGTGTATCCAAATCCGGTGCGTCCAGAATACCAAGGAACCGTTAAAATTGCTGGATTACTCGACAAAGCCACTATTAAGATTACTGATATTGAAGGAAATTTAGTTTATGAAACGACTTCTAATGGTGGAACGATCGAATGGGACACCACCGCTTTTGGTAAATATAAAGTTGCTTCTGGCGTTTATATGATTTTTATTTCTGCGGAAGATGGGGTAGAGACTAAAGTCAAAAAAGTAATGATAATTCGATAATCCGTTTGTAGTTTACGATTTGCAGTAGCGGGCTTAAACTTTAAACTTTTACACTTTAAACAAAAGTAATGCAAGTTAAAACCAAAGCGATCGTTCTTTCGTCCTTAAAATTCCAAGAAAAAAGCCTGATTGTAAAATGCTTCACGCTCTCGCATGGTTTGAAATCGTATTTTGTTAGGGATGCTTTTTCGTCTAGAAAATCAAATCAGAAAATCGCCTATTTTCAACCGTTGACTATTCTTGAAATAGAAGCCGTTCATAAAAACAAAGGCACTTTAGAAAATTTCAAGGAAATAAAAATTGCGACTCCTTTTCATTCCATCCACTCGGATGTGTATAAGAGTACGATTGTGATGTTTATTTCGGAAATGCTGCACCATTCTATTCACGAAGAAGAAACAAATGAGCCTCTTTTTACTTTTCTGGAAACGGCTTTGCATTGGCTTGACAATCACAATGAAATCGCTAATTTTCATTTGATTCTAATATTAGAAATTACAAAATATTTGGGTTTTTATCCTGATATTTCGGATATCGATATGCCTTTTTTCGAAATGAACGAAGGCGTTTTTACTCCCTTCCATGCTATTAGTTCACTTACGGAACACGAAACCAATTTATTCAAAAAATTGATTGATCTGAAATTCGACACCAATCAAAAAACATTTCATGTCATTGAAAGGCAAATTGTTTTAAGAATTCTGATCGACTACTACAGTTTTCATCTAGAAGGTTTTAAAAAGCCGAAATCATTAGATGTTTTGAAAGAAGTTTTTTCTTAATATAGCTTGCGACAAAGACTTGAAGCCACAAATATTTAATGCGTTTTCGGTTATAATAGTGAAAATTTGGTTCTTTTCTTTTGAAAATTTGCGACTTAGCGTCTTTGTGGTAAACAAATAATTGTGAAATTCGTGTTCAATAATTCAAAATTCCTTACTTTCGCACCTCGATTTAGAAAAGGATAAAATGAGCACAAAATTTACTGAATACAAAGGACTTGACTTACCAACTGTAGCGTCAGAAGTACTTGATTTTTGGAAGAAAGAAAATATATTTGAGAAAAGCGTAACCACTCGTGAAGGGAATACACCATTCGTGTTTTTTGAAGGCCCGCCTTCGGCCAATGGATTGCCGGGAATTCACCACGTAATGGCGCGTGCTATTAAAGATATTTTTTGCAGATATAAAACTCAAAAAGGGTTCCAAGTAAAGCGTAAAGCGGGATGGGACACTCATGGTTTGCCTGTGGAATTAGGTACTGAAGCAGCATTAGGAATTACCAAAGAAGATATTGGAAAGACTATTTCCATCGAAGAATACAACGAAGCGTGCAAGAAAACCGTGATGCGTTATACCGATGTATGGAATGATTTGACCGAAAAAATGGGTTACTGGGTTGATATGGAAGATCCGTACGTGACCTACAAATCCAAATATATGGAGACGGTTTGGTGGATTTTGAAACAAATCTATAATAAGGATTTGATGTACAAAGGCTACACGATTCAACCGTATTCTCCAAAAGCAGGAACCGGATTGTCTTCTCACGAAGTCAACCAACCTGGAAGTTATCGTGATGTAACGGATACGACTGTTGTGGCACAATTTAAAGTAATTGATGCGCACAAAGAATTGTTGTTCTCTAAGTTTTACGATTACATCAGTTCAAATAATTTATTACATTATAAGTTAGAAACGTTGGATTTAGACGAAATCTATTTCTTAGCTTGGACGACAACGCCTTGGACACTGCCAAGTAATACGGCTTTGACTGTAGGTCCAAAAATTGAATATGCGTTAGTAAAAACATTCAATCAATATACGTTTCGTCCGGCTACGTTGATTTTGGCTAAAAATTTAGTTGGAAAACAATTCGGAAAAGGATTCTTTGAAAGTACAGAACCTGCTGATTTTGAAAACTTCAAGGAAGGCGACAAGAAAATTCCGTATCAAATTTTGGCGGAATGCAAAGGAGCTGATTTGGTTGACATTCGTTACGAACAATTATTGCCATTTGTATTGCCCTACCAAAATCCAGAAAATGCTTTTAGAGTAATTTCAGGGGATTTTGTAACTACTGAAGACGGAACGGGAATTGTACATACGGCGCCAACATTTGGTGCTGATGATGCTAAAGTGGCGAAAGAAGCTACGCCTGAAGTTCCGCCAATGTTAGTTTTAGACGAAAATGGAACTCCAGTTCCGTTAGTCGATTTACAAGGAAAATTCACCTCACACTTGGGAGAATATGCCGGTAAATATGTAAAAAATGAATATTATAACGATGGCGAAGCTCCTGAACGTTCTATAGATGTGGAACTTGCCATCCGATTAAAAGAAGAAAATAAAGCATTCAAAGTAGAGAAATATGTCCACAGTTATCCACATTGCTGGAGAACAGACAAACCTATTTTATATTATCCTTTGGATTCTTGGTTTATAAAAATCTCTGAAGTTAAAGACAGAATGTTCGACTTGAACGAAACCATCAACTGGAAGCCAAAAGCAACCGGTGAAGGACGTTTTGGAAATTGGTTGAAAAATGCCAACGACTGGAATTTATCCCGTTCAAGATTCTGGGGAATTCCATTGCCAATTTGGAGAACCGAAGACAAACAAGAAGAAATCTTAATAGGTTCTGTTGAAGAATTATACAACGAAATCGAAAAATCAATCGCTGCAGGTTTTCAAAAAGAAAATCCTTTTAAAGGTTTTGAAATTGGAAATATGGCGGAATCAAATTACGATTTAGTTGATTTGCATAAAAATGTAGTGGATGAAATCACTTTGGTTTCAGCTTCTGGAAAACCAATGAAGCGCGAAGCGGATTTGATTGACGTTTGGTTTGATTCAGGTTCCATGCCCTATGCACAATGGCATTATCCTTTTGAAAACAAAGATAAAATTGACGAAAATAAAGATTTTCCAGCTGATTTCATTGCAGAAGGAGTGGATCAAACACGTGGTTGGTTTTATACATTGCATGCTATAGCGACTTTAGTTTTTGATAAAGTGGCCTATAAAAATGTAGTTTCAAACGGATTGGTTTTAGACAAAAACGGGCAAAAAATGTCCAAACGTTTAGGGAATGCAGCTGATCCATTTGATACCTTAAAAGAATATGGTCCTGATGCTACGCGTTGGTACATGATATCAAATGCAAATCCTTGGGACAACTTGAAGTTTGACTTGGAAGGAATTGCTGAGGTTCGTCGTAAATTCTTTGGGACTTTATACAACACCTATTCGTTCTTTAGTTTATACGCCAATATTGATGGATTTAAATATGAAGAAGCGGAAATTCCGTTGAATGAAAGACCGGAAATTGACCAGTGGATTATATCAGAATTGAATACTTTGATAAAAGACGTAGACGGTTTTTATGCGGATTACGAGCCTACAAAAGCAGCTCGTGCAATATCCGATTTTGTTCAGGAAAACTTAAGCAACTGGTACGTTCGTTTGTGTCGCCGTCGTTTCTGGAAAGGAGAATATGCACAAGATAAAATTGCTGCTTATCAAACTTTATATACCTGTTTATTGACCATTAGTAAGCTTGGAGCACCTATCGCCCCATTCTTTATGGACAAGCTTTATAGAGACTTAACCCTAGCCACACAATCAGAGAAGTTTGACAGTGTACATTTGGCTGAATTTCCTAAATACGTTGACAACTTTGTTGATAAATCGTTAGAGAGTAAAATGCAGAAAGCACAAACGATTTCGTCATTGGTTTTATCACTCCGAAAAAAGGAAATGATTAAGGTACGTCAACCCTTGCAAAAGGTTATGATACCTGTACTTGACGAGGATCAGAAGGCTGAAATTGAGGCTATTTCTGACCTGATAAAAGCGGAGGTAAACGTGAAAGAAATCGTACTTTTGGATGATGCTTCTGGTGTTTTGGTAAAGCAAATTAAACCTAATTTTAAAGCGCTCGGACCTCGTTTTGGAAAAGATATGGGATTGATTTCCAAGGAGATACAAGGTTTTTCTTCGGAGCAGATTAGTCAATTGGACAAAGAGGGAAGTTTGAATATTGTTATTGCAGGAAAAGAAGTAACTTTATCGTTAGAAGATGTTGAAATTACATCACAAGATATTGAGGGTTGGTTAGTGGCTAATTCAAACGGAATAACCGTAGCATTGGATATTACTATATCTGAAGAACTTAAACAAGAAGGGATTGCAAGGGAATTGGTAAACAGAATTCAGAATATCCGTAAAGATTCTGGATTTGAAGTTACTGATAAAATTAAAGTTCAATTGAAAAGAAGTGGACTTTTAGAAGAAGCAATTCTAGAAAATGAAGCGTATATTAAATCAGAAACATTGACTAGTGATTTGGTTTTTGTAGATGAATTAGAAAATGGCATAGAAATTGAGTTTGACGAGATAAAAACAAAAATAACAATTACTAAATAAGTAGGATATGATTGAGGAAGCAACAAGGTACTCTGACTCCGATTTGGCAGAGTTCAAAGAAATAATTCTAAAAAAAATCGAAAAAGCACAAGCTGATTTAGATTTGATCAAGAGCGCCTACATGAATGACTTGAATAATGGAACTGAAGACACCTCGCCTACATTCAAAGCATTTGAAGAAGGAAGTGAATCCATGTCTAAAGAAGCAAATTCACAATTGGCGATTCGTCAGGAGAAGTTCATCCGTGACTTGAAAAACGCGCTATTCCGTGTTGAAAATAGAACATACGGACTTTGTAAAGTTACAGGCAAATTAATCAGCAAGGAAAGATTAAGAATCGTTCCTCATGCAACAATGAGTATTGAAGCAAAAAACTTGCAACGATAATCTCCTTGTTAAACAACATTTAACGCTCCATTGGGAGCGTTTTTTTTGATTAAATTGTTATTTTTGCGCCACTAAAAATTTATAAAATGTCATTACGAAAAGCGTATCTGCTTATTTTCATCCTATTGCTTGTCGATCAAGTTTCTAAAATTTACATCAAAACTAATTTTATTTTAGGCGAAGAAGTTGAAGTCTTCAAATGGTTCAAAATTCTTTTTATCGAAAATGAAGGAATGGCTTGGGGAACTAAAATCCCAGGAGAATTTGGTAAATTATTTCTAACTCTTTTTAGACTAGTTGCAGTTGTTGGGATTGGATATTGGTTGTGGGATTCTGTCGAAAGAAAACAAAGCTCTAATTACTTGATTGTAGCGATTTCGTTGATTCTTGCAGGTGCTTTTGGGAACATCATTGATTCCGTTTTTTATGGAGTTATTTTTGACGGCAGTCAACAACAAGTGGCTACTTTATTTTCAGATCAACCTTATGGAACCTGGTTTCATGGTCAGGTTGTCGATATGTTTTATTTTCCTTTTTGGCATGGAAACTTGCCAAGTTGGTTGCCTATTTGGGGCGGGAATGAATTTACTTTTTTCAATGCTATTTTCAATGTTGCCGATATGGCTATTTCTGTAGGAGTTGGAATCTTAATTTTTTTCAATAAAAAAGCGTTTCATCAAGATTAAATTCAAAGTTTTTTACAACATACTAAAGACCTGTTCATGATTTGAGCTGGTCTTTTTGTGTTGTAAATGACTCTGGTGGTGAATAGCTTTTTGTATTTTTTGCGCCATATTCTTTTAGCTTGTAATGTCAGTTGACTGTTAAATTTATTGGAATAGATTTGATTTAATTTTGGCAGGTTGAGCGTTGTCAAAATCCTTTTTCAATAGTTCAGGCACTCAGATAAATCTCGACCTAAGCCCGTCCTGAACGAAGTCGAAAGGCCCGATTTGACATAAAATCAAAATAGTATTTTCAAAGATAAAATGGTATCTGATGCAGAGTACGAATCCAAATTAAAAAGCGTGAATAGAATTTGGCGTCACACAATAATCCAACTTTACATCACTTTCAAAAACATCGGTAATTAGTTCTTCAGGTTCAAAGAAAGACAAACCAATTTTGATGGCGTCTGGTTTGCATTCGGATAAAAATTTGTCATAAAATCCTTTTCCATAACCTACCCGATGCCCTTTTTTGTCGAAAGCCAAAAGTGGAACAAATACCACATCAATTTTAGTTGACGGTACTTCAATACCATCAACAGGTTCTGGTATGTTGTATTCGTTTTTCTTAATTTTAGTGTTATCTGTCAATAGGAAATGAGTCATGTTTCGGGTTGAAAAATCAGCTTTAGAAACGATAATCTCTTTGTCCTTTCCGGATAGTAAGTGAAGAATACATTCAGTATTAACTTCTTTTTGTTCTGTAATAGGAAGAAAAATATGAAAATAGGTCTTTTCCCAGATAGGAAGTGTCAGTATTTTATTGGCTACAGCCAAACTCATTTCTTCTATTTCATTTTCGGAAAGAGAATCTCGTAAAGCTCTATATTTTGGTCGGATTGCTGTTTTTTTCATTTTAATTGTTTTGTTCTCCTTCTTCTCCAAGGGCACTTGACAAATGATAAATGGCATCACCTTGATAGACAATTGGGGAATGATTTGCATTGATGATGTAACCATCATTTGGCGCTTTGATTTTTCGCTCAAATTTACCGTACGGATCAGTTATAATGCCCAAGACGGTTCCTTTTTTTACAAATTTTCCAATAGTGCCATAATCGTGAAGCATTCCTGAACATTTGGCACGAATCCATCCAGAGTTTTCTATGTAAATTGTTTTGGATTTTTGTTCTACAAGAAGATGTTTTGGGTCTAACATACCAAGATGCGAAAGCAGGCGTTTTGCTCCGTTTATGCCTTCATCTGCAATAGCGGTATTGATGTCTAAAGATTTTCCGCCTTCAAAAAGCAACATTTTTACATTTAGTTTTTCACTAGCGTTTCTAAAAGAGCCTGAGATGTTTTTTGAAAACAAGGTAAATGGCGCATTAAACACATCGGCAAGAATTTTTAACTCTGTATTGCTAGGAGCTATTCTAATTTGAGGCGCATTGAAACGACTTGCACCACCAGCATGAAAATCAACGGCGTAATCTACAATAGGCATAATTTCTGTTAGAATATGGTAGGCATATCGGCTGGCTAACGAACCGTTTTTGCTACCTGGAAACACACGGTTTAAATCGCGACCATCGGGAAATTCTCTGGATTTATTGACAAATCCATACACGTTTATTATGGGAATACAAATAGTGGTTCCTCTTTTGGGTTTATTGATTTTCTTGTGAATCAGCTGTCTTACGATTTCAACACCGTTGATTTCGTCGCCATGAATTCCCGCAGAAAAAAGCACAATAGGCCCTTCAAATTTAGAGCGTCGCACCATAATGGGGATGTTCAATTTTGTAGTAGTGTGGAGTCTGGCTATTTCGACATTGATAGTTTTGCTTTCGCCTGGATTTATGCTTTCGCCAAAAATTACTATTGGGGCGGAATTATTTTTCATCATACGTTCTTGAAAGGATAAAAATAAGGATAATAACGAAATTGAATCTATAATTATGATAAAAATTCATAAAGAAAGATTTCAAGAGTATTGATTTGTATTTCGTAATTATTGAGATTAACTTTGTTAGATGAACCCAACAACTTTAGCCTTACAAATCCAAACCTTGCCAGACGGACCTGGCGTATACCAATATTACGACAAGGAAGGGAAAATTTTGTATGTGGGTAAAGCCAAGAATATCAAAAAAAGAGTCGCTTCTTATTTTAATAAAATTCACGATACGGCCAAAACCAATGTGCTCGTAAAGAAAATTGTCACTATAAAACACATTGTGGTTCCTACGGAAACGGATGCGCTGTTATTGGAAAATAACCTGATCAAAACCTTGCAGCCACGGTACAATGTGTTGTTGCGAGATGATAAAAGTTATCCGTGGTTATGCATCAAGAAAGAGCCTTTTTCGCGCATTTTTGCTACACGAAGAATGGTCAAAGATGGGTCAGAATATTTTGGGCCGTACACCAGTTTTAAAACCGTGAATACTATTTTAGAACTGATTAAGGAATTGTATCCGTTGCGAACCTGTAATTATGATTTGAGTGAAAACAATATCGAAAGCGGAAAATTTAAGGTTTGTCTCGAATATCATATTGGCAATTGTATGGGGCCTTGTGAAGGACATGAAACGGTAGAAAACTACCAAAAACAAGTGGATGCGATTCGAGAAATTCTGAAAGGAAATTTCAAAGAAAGCATGAAAGATTTCAAACGAGTCATGACGAATCTGGCAGCCAATATGCATTTTGAAGAAGCACAAAAAATCAAAGAAAAAATTGAAGTCCTTGAGAATTATCAGTCGCGTTCTACGATTGTAAATCCAAAAATCACGAATATCGATGTGTTTTCAATCGTTTCGGATGAAAGTGCGGCTTATGTCAACTTCTTGCAAATTTCTCATGGGTCTATTATTCGTTCGCACACCATGGAAATCAAAAAGAAACTCGAAGAAACGGATGAAGAATTATTAGAATTGGCAATTGTCGAATTGCGAGAGCGTTTTCAATTGTTATCTCGAGAGATTATTGTCCCGTTTCCCGTTGATTTGGGCTCCACTATAAAAATTACCGTTCCGCAATTGGGCGACAAAAAACAAATTTTGGACTTGTCCATCCGCAACGCTAAGTTTTACAGAATCGAACAATTGAAACAATTGCAAATTGTAGATCCAGATCGCCATACAAAAAGGATTATGGCACAAATGCAAAAAGACTTGCGATTGCCGGTAGAGCCAAGACATATTGAATGTTTTGACAACTCGAATATTCAAGGAACAAATCCTGTGGCGGCTTGTGTGGTTTTTAAAGATGGAAAACCCAGCAAAAAGGATTACCGTCATTTCAATATAAAAACAGTCGAAGGACCAGATGATTTTGCCTCGATGACCGAAGTTGTGTACAGAAGATACAAACGCTTGCTAGACGAGAACGAACCATTACCCAATTTGATAATTATCGATGGTGGAAAAGGACAATTGTCATCGGCGCTGAAAAGTCTTGATGAATTGGGTTTGCGAGGAAAAATAGCTATAATTGGTATAGCCAAAAGGTTGGAAGAGTTGTTTTATCCCGGAGATTCTATTCCTTTGTATTTGGATAAAAAATCAGAAACCCTGAAAATAATCCAGCAATTGCGAAACGAAGCACATCGATTTGGGATTACCCATCACAGGGATAAAAGAAGTAAAGCAGCATTGAATTCATCCATAGAATCAATTCCCGGCATTGGCGAAAAAACGATGCTAACTCTGATTCAACATTTTAAAAGTGTTAAAAGATTGAAATTAGCAACAGAAAAAGAAATTTCGGACGTGATAGGTATGTCTAAAGCCAAAAAAATTGTCGAATTTTACAACAACAATTAGTCTTTACTTTATGAGCCAATTCCAGCTGTCCGTTTCAAGCTCTCTGCAAAAAATCTTTTTTTCTAATAAAAAAAAAGGAGCTTCTAGGGTCGCTCTTTTTTTTCAAGAAAAAATAGATTTTTTACTATCGAGGCTTTCCACTTCCATCTGGGGCTGTACAACACGCTCTCGATTATCATTTTTCAATTCGCGATTCGCCATTTGCTTTTTAGTAGCGCCATTTTTTTTTATAGCTCAAAACACAGTTGCACAACAGCAAGAAAAACCTAAAATAGGATTGGTTTTAAGCGGTGGTGGAGCCAAAGGATTTGCCCACATTGGCGTTCTAAAAGTGATTGAAGAAGCGGGTATCAAAATAGATTATATTGGTGGGACTAGTATGGGTGCTGTTATTGGCGGTTTGTATGCAACAGGTTACAATGCAGCACAAATCGATTCTATTTTTCAGGCAACAGATTTCAATGAACTAATCAACGATTTTATTCCCAGATCTTCCAAAAATTTTTATGAAAGAAGAAACGACGAATCGTATGCATTGGTTTTGCCGTTTCATAAACTCAAAATAGGAATTCCCGAAGCGCTGTCAAAAGGGATGTATAATTTTAATTTACTGAGCAGAATTACAAGAAACGTTCGGCATATTAAAGATTTTAACCAGCTTCCAACTCCCTTTTTATGTATTGGGACTAATATCGAAACTGGTGAAGAAGTACTTTTGAACAAAGGCAATTTGGCGCAAGCCATGATAGCAAGTTCCGCATTTCCCTCTTTGTTTTCACCTGTAGAAATTGACGGGAAAATTCTGGTAGATGGAGGAGTTGTAAATAATTATCCCATAGAAGAGGTGCGAAAATTAGGTGCTGATATTATTATAGGTGTCGATGTTCAAGCTGGTTTATGGGATCGAACCCAGCTTAAAGACGCCACTAAAATTTTAGTGCAAATCACGAATCTTCAATCGATAGAGCGAATGAAGAAAAATATAACAAACACAGATGTTTACATTAAACCAGATGTTTCACAATACAACGTGATCTCCTTTGATAAAGGAGGAGAAATAATAACAAAGGGAGAAGAGGCTGCATTTGCTGTTTTTGAAAAAATAAAAAATTTGGGGGATGACTCAAATCCGTATAAAAAACCAAAGCTGATGTTAATTTCAGACAGCCTGAAAATTAAAGCTATAAACACTAATAAGTTAGAGGATTATACTAAAGAATATATCAATGGAAAATTAAGATTTAAACCAAAAACAAATATAACGTATGAGAACTTGTTAAAGGGAATTAATAATATTAATGCGACTAAAAACTTCAGTGCCATATCCTATTCATTTGAAGCAAAAGGGAAAGGAGATGACTTAGATATCACTCTAAAAGAAAATCCGACGAAAACGTATCTGAAATTTGGATTGCATTATGATAATTTGTTCAAAAGTGGTATGTTGTTGAATCTGACACGTAAAAAAGCATTTTTTAAAAATGATATAGCCTCAATTGATGTTGTTTTAGGGGATAATATCAGATACAATTTAGATTATTATATTGAGAATGGATTTAATTTAAGTTTTGGGTTTAAATCATATTATAATCAGTTTAATAGAAATATAGGTAAACAAATCAGTACTATTGCTTCAAATAGCACAGAAGTCAATTCTATAAATGTAGATTATACTGACATGACAAATCAAGTCTACTTCCAATCTTTATTTGTACAGAAGTTTCTAATAGGAGGAGGAGTAGAGCTCAAATTTTTAAAAATAAAGTCAGGAACACTTGCTAATGTAGATCCAGTAATTGATAAAAGTAGTTATTTAAGTCTTTTTGGTTACATGAAATTTGATTCTTTTGATAATAAATATTTCCCTAAAAAAGGATGGTACTTTACAGGAGACATTCAATCCTTTTTGGTTTCTTCAAACTATACTGGCGAATTCCAGCCATTCTCTATTGCTAAAGGTGATTTTGGTGTAGCGGCAACGCTATTTAAAAACGCCACTGTAAAATTTCAAACCGATGCAGGGTTTTCTTTTGGACAAGACAGCGTTCCATTTCTTAACTTTGTTTTAGGTGGGTATGGGTATAGTCCGCTGAATGGGTTCAAATATTTATATGGCTATGATTATTTGAGTTTGGTGGCGAATAGTTATGTTAAATCAACAGCAACGGTGGACTATGAATTTTATAAAAAAAACCACATTAATTTTTCGGCAAATTTTGCTAATATTGGAGATCGGATTTTTGAATCGGTGAATTGGATTTCTGTCCCAAAATATTCTGGTTATGCCGTTGGATATGGTTTAGAAACGGTAATTGGACCTATAGAAGTAAAATATTCTTGGTCACCAGAACAGCCTAAAGGGTTTGCGTGGTTTAGCATTGGGTTTTTGTTTTAAATTTAATTTATTTCAATAATAATTCCGATATTTGTTATAATGAAAACAAAATGGCTAGATTTATTAGAGTTTCTTCAATTCCTTATCAAGAGAAATCCTGAATGATTGTTCTTTTTTTTGATTTATCATAGCACATTATAAAGTATTCTTAACTTTAATTTGTTACACTTTTAAACAAAAAAATCATGCCTTTATATCACAAATTAGGGAGTTTTCCTCAAAAAAGACATACACAATTCGAAAAACCAAAAGGTGGTTTGTACTACGAACAACTTTTTGGCACAGAAGGTTTTCACGGTCATTCGTCCTTGTTATACCACGTTCACCGGCCTACTCAAGTCAAGGAAATCCTGAACTCGTATTCCGTTGAGCCTAAAATTGCTATTGGAAAAAACATCAAATCATTATTGCTTAAAGGGTTTGAATTAAAACCCGAAGACGATTTTCTAGACAGTCGCAAAGCCATGTTGGTCAATAAAGATTGCACTATAGGATTGGCTGCGCCAAGACAATCATTACGCAACTATTTCTATAAAAATGCCGATGCCGATGAAATGATTTTCATTCACAAAGGAAAAGGAAAATTGCGCACCATGATGGGGAATATTGCTTTTGAATATGGAGATTACTTAATTATTCCGCGTGGGATAATTTACCAAATTGATTTTGAAACGACGGAGAACCGACTTTTTTACGTCGAATCATTCGCTCCGTTTTACACGCCAAAACGGTATAAAAATGAATCGGGTCAACATTTAGAACATTCGCCATTTTGCGAACGCGACTTTATTTTGCCAAACGAATTAGAAACGCACGATGAAAAAGGCGACTTTCTAATCAAAATCAAAAAAGAAGGAGTAATGCATGAAGTCGTTTATGCTACTCATCCCTTTGATGTTGTAGGTTGGGACGGTTATAACTTTCCGTACGGATTCAGTATTCATAATTTCGAACCTATTACAGGTCGGGTACATCTCCCTCCGCCAATTCATCAAACGTTTGAAACTGCAACATTTGTGGTTTGTTCTTTTGTTCCAAGACTCTATGATTACCACCCAAAAGCAATTCCGGCGCCGTATAATCATAGCAATATTGATAGTGATGAGGTTTTATATTACGTAGATGGCGATTTTATGAGTCGCAACAATATCGAGCAAGGACACATTACCTTGCACCCAAAAGGTATTCCTCACGGACCCGCACCGGGAGCTATGGAGCGAAGCATAGGTCATAAAGAAACCCAGGAATTAGCTGTAATGGTCGATACATTCCGCCCGCTAATGGTAACTGAAGAAGCCATGGGATTGGACGATGATCAATATTATAAATCTTGGGTAGAGTAATGTCATTCTGAGCGCCGCCAAAAGTAGGAGCTTTTTCCTGCTGTACGCTTTATCTTTTTCTGAATTTTTAGACTAGAAGCCTTCAAATGACTTCTAGTCTAAAAATTCATAAAAAGGATGCCGCTTCCATCAGGGCTAGGGTTTTAGAGTAAACAAGATGATCTTTTTAAATTAATATATTCCGTGTAAATCAGTTTTATCCGCTTCGTCTGCGTTCCAAAATTAGAGATACCGCATCCAAAAATAAATCACAATGAGCAAAGAAGTAAAATCAGTAGAATACGGACTAGAAAAAATATTTGAAGGAGCACAAGATTTTCTTCCTTTATTAGGAACCGATTATGTAGAATTCTACGTAGGAAACGCAAAACAATCCGCACATTATTATAAAACCGCGTTCGGATATCAGTCTTTGGCGTATGCCGGACTAGAAACAGGAGTAAGAGACCGAACATCTTATGTGCTAAAACAAGATAAGATTCGCATCGTGTTGACCACGCCTTTAACACAAGATTCTCCTATACATGACCATTTGAGAAAACATGGTGATGGAGTAAAAGTGGCTGCTCTTTGGGTCGAGGATGCTACAAGTGCGTACGAAGAAACAATGAAGCGTGGGGCGCGCTCTTTCATGGAGCCAACGCTAGAAAAAGACGAATTTGGAGAAGTGGTTCGTTCCGGGATATACACCTATGGAGAAACCGTTCACATTTTTGTGGAACGAAAAAATTATAAAGGTGTTTTCCTGCCGGGATATGCGGCATGGA
Source organism: Flavobacterium sp. (assembly GCA_017995345.1). Lineage (GTDB taxonomy): Bacteria > Bacteroidota > Bacteroidia > Flavobacteriales > Flavobacteriaceae > Flavobacterium. The sequence goes on along the minus strand of JAGOJA010000048.1, from coordinate 5,912 downwards.
AATCCGATTACAATCCAGAGCCAACAGGTTTGAAATACATAGACCACATGGTAGGAAATGTGGGTTGGAACGAAATGAACACTTGGGTAAAGTTCTACGAAGAAGTAATGGGATTTGTGAATTTCCTTTCTTTTGATGATAAACAAATCAATACGGAGTATTCAGCGTTGATGAGTAAAGTAATGTCAAACGGAAACGGTAGAATCAAATTCCCAATCAACGAACCTGCCGAAGGAAAGAAAAAATCGCAAATCGAGGAATATTTAGATTTTTATGGAGGTCCAGGAATTCAACATATCGCAATAGCAACTGACGATATTATCAAAACAGTATCGCAACTGAAAGCAAGAGGAATTGAATTCTTATCCGCGCCACCGCATACGTATTATCAAGCAATTCCAGAGCGTTTGGGCGATCACATGAAAATGATGAAAGAAGATTTAAATGAAATCGAAAAATTAGCCATTATGGTCGATGCCGATGAAGAAGGATATTTATTGCAAATATTTACAAAGCCGGTACAAGACAGGCCAACCTTGTTTTTTGAGATTATACAAAGAATGGGAGCTAAAGGTTTTGGAGCAGGGAACTTTAAAGCGTTATTTGAATCCATTGAAAGAGAACAACAATTACGAGGAACGTTGTAAAAAAGTATTATTTTTACATATTGTGAAAAAATAACCAACGATCGACCTGTTTCTTTATAAATGTTGTGTTAAAGTTTATTTATCATATAAATAACTGACTTTGTTAGCTACCTTTGCACTCGCAAAAAGGGAAGGGGTGGTTTCCTTCCTAATTTCATATAAATTTCATAGTTTATAGTTTTTTGGTTAGTTAATAGCATAAAAACTCAGTCATTATTTGACTGAGTTTTTTTGTTTTAATATATTTGGAATAAATTTTGCAGTTAAGGTCATTAATCTGACACAAAAAAGCAATGAAAAAAATACTACTACTCTTAATTCTATTAACTACCTTAAGTTTTGATTCTCCTAGCGATGACGCTTATGATGTTGGTGAATGGTTCAAGTTCAGGATTCATTACGGGATCGTGAATGCAGGATATGCAACATTAGAAGTAAAGGATGCTACTGTAAATAACAAGAAATCATTCCATGTAATAGGCAAAGGATATACCACAGGAATGTCTCGTTTCTTCTTTAAAGTTGATGATTTATACGAAAGTTATATCGACAAGGAGACTGGAAATCCATACCAGTTTGTTCGAAAGATCAATGAAGGGGGATATACTAAAAATCAAGAAGGTTTTTTTGATCAAGCGACAAATAAAGTCCTAGTTAAGGATTACAAAAACAAGACTGAAAAAACACTTTATGTTCCTAAAAACACGCAAGATATTTTATCAGCGTTTTATTATTTAAGAAATTATCCTACAATTGACAAATTGAAGATTGGGGAGTCAGTTGCAATCGATATGTTTTTTGATGACGAAACTACTAAATTCAAGCTAAAGTTTATTGGACGAGAAAATATAACCACTAAATTTGGCGTTGTTCCTTCTATGGTTTTTAGACCTTTGGTACAATCAGGACGTGTTTTTAAAGAACAAGAAAGTCTAACAGTTTGGATATCTGACGACGATAATAGACTGCCAATCAGAATAAAAGCCAGTTTGGCAGTAGGTTCAATCAAGGCAGATATAGATGCATATAAAGGTTTGAAAAATCCTTTTAAAACAAAAAAATAATGAGTAATAATGAGAATTCAGAAGCTATTTTAAGAGAAATTGAGCTTAAATACCAAGCAATAAATCAAAAGACGGAGACGCAGCTAGAAGGATTATTGTGGTCAAAACCAATCACGTATTGGGATTATATTCAAACAGATGCTTTGTTGAATCTTCAAATTCAAAGAACGACACTTCCTGACGAAATGGTTTTTATCATGTACCATCAGGTTAATGAATTGATATTTAAAATGATACTTTGGGAGATGAAGCAAATCTCCTATTGCGAGGCTATCAGTACGGTTTTCTTTACCGAAAGATTAATGAGAATTAGCCGTTATTTTGATATGCTAACCACTTCTTTCAGCATTATGGGAGACGGAATGGAAGTAGATCAATACATGAAATTTAGAAATACACTAACACCAGCCAGCGGTTTTCAAAGTGCACAGTACCGCTTAATAGAATTTTCCTCGACTGACCTAATAAATCTGATTGACCACCGCTATAGAGATACGATTGACAGGAATACACCCTACGAGTTTGCATTAGAGCATTTGTATTGGCAAGCTGCTGGTAAAGACTATCATACAGGAAAAAAATCATTTTTATTGGAGGAGTTTGAAAAAAAATATAAGAAGGAATTTTTATCGTATATGGAGGAGTACAACACCATAAATATTTGGCAAAAATTCATACAATTACCGGAATTAGATCAAAAAAACCCAGAACTTATTCAAGCGATGCGTCACTATGATTATACGGTGAATATTACTTGGGTAATGCAACATTTGAACACTGCAAAAAAATATATTGATCAAAGCGGCAAAGGTGATGGTGAAGCTACTGGCGGAAGTGACTGGAAAAAATACATGCATCCAAAATACCAGAGAAGAATTTTCTTTCCGGAATTGTGGAGTAAACATGAATTAGAAAATTGGGGAGTAGAAATGTAGGTTGAATAAAATAAGAAAGTTTGAAACAAATATTTGTAGTTATAATAGCATTGTTTTCTTTAGTGTCATGTAAGAAGACGGAGGAAATAACGGAGAAAAAGGTGGTGAAAGTAGCTGCTAAAAAAAGCGAGTTTGGATTTGTGTATGCGGATTTTAATGTAGTCCACGATACAATTAGTAGAGGAGATACTTTTGGGACTTTATTAGAAGAACAAAATATTGGTGATCGTAAAGTATATGATATTATTGCCAAAGTAAGAGATAGCTTTGATGTAAGAACTATTAGGCTAAATAAGCCTTTTACGTTGCTTCGATCAAAAAATAAGAAGAATGATTTACAGGTTTTTATCTATCAACCGGATAATTTAAGTTATTACGTAGTCGATTTTCGGGATACAGCTATTACTGTTTATAAAAAAATAAAGCCCATCACAATCAAGCGACGTACTATTGGCGGTGTATTGAAAGAATCATTGTCCGAAACCTTAGGTAATGCCGAGGTTG
>JAGOJA010000048.1:0-2662 GCA_017995345.1 Flavobacterium sp. | reverse complement strand
GTAGTCGATTTTCGGGATACAGCTATTACTGTTTATAAAAAAATAAAGCCCATCACAATCAAGCGACGTACTATTGGCGGTGTATTGAAAGAATCATTGTCCGAAACCTTAGGTAATGCCGAGGTTGAAGGAGCATTAGCAAGCAAAATAGCTAAAATTTATGCCTATTCAATCGATTTTATGAAGCTCAAAAAAGGAGATCGATTTGCGATAACTTTTACGGAGCGATTTATAAATGACAGCATTTACGATGGGGTAGAAGAACTCGAGGCTTCTTTTTTCGAATATAGAGGAAAAATTATTTATGCCTTTCCTTTTGCTCAAAACCCCAATTCAGATAAAATAGAATACTATGATGAGCAAGGAAAAACACTAAAAAACTTCTTTCTTAAGTCACCAATAAAATTTAGCAGAATTTCATCTCGGTTTTCAGCTAGTAGATTTCATCCAGTACAACACCGATGGAAAGCGCATAAGGGAACTGATTATGCGGCCCCACGCGGAACCCCAATTACTGTTACGGCAGGTGGAGTTGTAGAGCAAAGTGGTTATACAGCGGGAAACGGAAATTTTGTAAAAGTAAAACACAACGGAACCTATTCTACACAATACCTACACATGTCAAAAATATTGGTAAGACGCGGACAGCGCGTCAATCAAGGACAAGTTATTGGCTTAGTGGGAAGCACTGGTCTTGCAACTGGACCACATGTGTGTTATCGATTTTGGAAAAACGGTAAGCAAGTAGATGCTTTACGACTTAAATTGCCTACCGGAGAACCTATGACTGGAAACAATAAAACTCGTTTTCTGAAACAAATAACACCTTTGAAATTTGAATTAGATAGTGTTGCTAATTTATAATGCTATCTTTAGTTTGCTTTGGATAAAGAAATCTTTTGATGTGTTTTTAACTTTCCTATTTTAAAGGTTTTAGGTTTAAATTGTGATAAATTTAAAAAGACATTTATCATTTAAACTTATTTGAGTATTTTTGAAAGAACAAAAAAAATACTAAAATTATTTATAAATGGCTTTAGATACAAAAAACCTAACGGAAACGAGTGCTTGGAGAAAACTGGAAGCTCACTTTAACGAGATGCAAAAAACATCCATGCAAGAGCTATTTCAACAAGATACGGAGAGGGCTGATAAATTTCACTTGAAATGGAAGGAGTTTTTAATAGACTATTCTAAAAACAGTATCAATCAAGAAACAATCCAATTATTAGTAGAGCTTGCTCATGAAGTAGGTCTAAAAAACGCAATCAAAGATTATTTTGATGGAGCGATAATCAACCAAACTGAAAACAGAGCCGTACTGCATACCGCTTTACGTGCTAACGAAACAGCAATTGTGGAAGTTGATGGAATTAATGTAATTCCTGAAGTGTATGAAGTGAAACATAAAATAAAAGCATTTACCAATGAAGTTACTTCAGGAGAAAGAACGGGGTTTACCGGGAAGCCGTTCACGGATGTTGTCAATATAGGTATTGGAGGTTCAGATTTGGGACCAGCTATGGTTGTTGAAGCTTTACAATTTTATAAAAATCATTTAAATGTTCATTTTGTTTCTAATGTGGATGGAGATCATGTCAATGAAATCATTAAAAAGTTAAATCCCGAAACGACTCTTTTTGTAATTGTTTCCAAAACATTTACTACACAAGAAACGCTTACTAATTCTGAAACCATTAGAAAATGGTTCTTACAATCAGCAAAACAGGAAGATGTGGCCAAACATTTTGTTGCGGTTTCTACCAATATGCAAAAAGTAACCGAGTTTGGAATAAATCCAGCCAATGTTTTTCCTATGTGGGATTGGGTTGGCGGACGATTCTCTTTATGGAGTGCTGTTGGGCTTACGATAAGTTTAGCAGTTGGATACGACAATTTTAATAGCTTATTAAAAGGCGCCAACGAAATGGACGAGCATTTCAAGACTGCCGATTTTGATAAAAACATGCCGGTAATACTAGCTTTAATAAGTGTTTGGTACAACAACTTTTTTGGTGCCGAAAGCGAAGCTTTAATTCCGTACACCCAATATTTGCAAAAACTAGCCCCTTATTTGCAACAAGGAACAATGGAAAGTAACGGCAAAAGTGTAGGTCGTGATGGTAAGCCAGTCAACTACCAAACAGGAACTATTATTTGGGGTGAGCCAGGAACCAACGCACAACATGCTTTTTTTCAATTGATTCATCAAGGAACAAAATTGATTCCGGCTGATTTTATTGGATTCGTGTCTCCTTTGTATGGAGATAATGACCATCATGATAAACTAATGTCCAACTTCTTTGCCCAGACTGAAGCACTAATGCACGGAAAATCAGCAGTACAAGTTCAAGCGGAATTTGATAAACAAAATCTTTCAGCGGAGAAAGCAAAATTCCTATTGCCGTTTAAAATTTTTACCGGCAATAAACCTACCAATACGATTTTGATCCAAAAACTGACGCCAAAAACGCTGGGCTCTTTGATTGCATTGTATGAACACAAGATTTTTGTACAGGGAATTATTTGGAATATTTTTAGTTTTGATCAATGGGGGGTCGAATTAGGAAAGCAATTGGCCAACTCAATTTTAGACGAAATAAACACTAAAACTGTAAAAACACACGATAGCTCTACCGCCTTTTTATTAAATCATTTCTTG
>JAGOJA010000047.1 GCA_017995345.1 Flavobacterium sp. | reverse complement strand
GCGGAGAAAGAGGGATTCGAACCCCCGGACCTGTTACAGTCAACAGTTTTCAAGACTGCCGCATTCGACCGCTCTGCCATTTCTCCAGTCTGTGCTATCATTTGCAGCTTGCGAGTGCAAATATAAGCACTCTTTTCGGTTTACAAAAACAATTTTGACAAAAATTTGAGTTGTTTTTGAAACTATTTTTTAATTGTTTCATTTCCTTTGTTTTAGCGGAAAAATATTTTTTAAAAATAAAACAAAATAGCCCTAATAGCTAACGTATTCTGTTATTTCAAGACCGTAACCAATCATCCCAACACGTTTTCTTTGTTGTGTATTTGATACTAATCGAATCTTTGAAATATCTATATCATGAAGTATTTGAGCTCCAATCCCAAAATCTTTACTGTCAATTTTAATTTTAGGAGCTTTCATTTCTCCATCAGCCTGCAATAATTTAAGTTCGGCAATACGATTTAGTAAATTCACGGATTGCATATCCTGATTAACAAAAATTACAGCGCCTTTTCCCTCCTCGTTGATTTTTTTAAACATATCATCGAGCTGCTTTTCTGCATTATTGGTTAAAGTGCCTAATAAATCATTATTAACTTGGGAGGAGTTAATTCTCGTCAATATAGCTTCTCCAAGATTCCAAGTGCCTTTAGTCAATGCAATATGGATTTGTTTATTGGTTGTTTGTTGATAGGCTCTAAGTCTAAAAGTCCCAAAACGAGTCTCAATGTCAAAATCTTCTTTTTTAACAATCAAGCTGTCGTGTTGCATTCTATAAGCAACAAGAGCTTCGATTGAAACTAACTTTAAATCAAATCTTTTAGCTACTTCTACTAATTGAGGAAGACGAGCCATTGTTCCGTCTTCATTCATAATTTCAACAATTACTCCCGAGGATTTAAACCCAGCTAAACGTGCGAAATCAATTGCTGCTTCTGTATGACCAGTTCTTCTCAAAACGCCGCCTTGTTTAGCAATTAAAGGAAATATATGTCCTGGTCTTGCTAAATCATGTGGTTTGGTTTCTGAATTTACTAATGCTAAAATTGTTTTGGCTCTATCTGCTGCAGATATTCCTGTCGTTACACCGTTTCCTCTTAAATCTACCGAAACTGTAAAAGCAGTTTCCATTGGATCTGTATTATTAGTTACCATAACATGGAGTCCTAATTCTTTACAACGGCTTTCTGTAAGTGGTGCACATATCAATCCGCGTCCGTGTGTAGCCATGAAATTAATCATTTCAGGAGTTACTTTTTCGGCTGCAGCCAAAAAATCCCCTTCATTTTCACGGTCTTCATCATCAACAACTATGATGATTTTTCCTTGACGGATATCTTCTATTGCTTCTTCAATGGTATTGAGTTGTATTTTATTAAGGTCCATTTAGGTTGTTAATTTTGTGATGGAAATATTTTTTTAATTATTTTTTGGAATGGAGCTAAAATAACATCCATGTTTATTAATCCAATATCGTTTGTTGCTCTATAAGTCAATAAGATAGCTAGTGGAGTTAGTATAAATGAGGACAGCCAAGCGCCCAAAAATGGGGTCATTCCGTTTTCCTGAGCGAGTCTTTTTCCAAAAGTATTTATAAAATGAAAAGTTATGAATATTAACATTGCAAAAACAATTGGAAGTCCTAATCCGCCTTTCCTAATAATTGCTCCCAAAGGGGCACCAATGAAAAACATTAGAAAACAGGCATATACAATTACAAATTTGTCATAAAGTGCCAGTATGTGTTTGTTGATGTTTTTTTGTTTATTTTCCAGTTCATTTTTAATGGAATCAATCGAATAGGAAACACTGGAGATATTACTACTGGCCATTTTTAAAATATCTGATTTTTGTTGATCAGTATATAAGGTCAAAATATCATCAGGAAATGGCTTATTTTTTTCTTTTTTTATGATTTTTGTATTAGCTGGAATTCCAATTCGTACATTGCTGTTTTCTGAAAAGGATATAATGTCAGTTTTAATGTTTTTGTTTAATGAATCCAACGTATAATTTAATTCAGAAACGGTAAGCATCGTATTGGTGTTAGCCACACTTTCATCAGCAATATCTACTCTGTTCAATTCAGATAAATCAATGTTGATAATGTGTTTTTCAAAGGAACTTTTTACAAAAGGCATTTTGCTGCGATCTTCATATTTCTTTGGAACGAGATCTTCGTAGTAATACCCATTATTTAATACTAACTGCAAAACACTGGATTGTTCACTACTAATCAATTCGCCATCTTTGGCTTTAATTACAGTTTTACTTCCATCACCAATGTTTGATTTTTTATGAATTGTAATTCCGGTCAGTATATTTCCTTCTGCTCCACTTTTTTTATTGACTTTAATATTATAAAAGCCAACATCATTAAATTGTCCTTCGGCTATGGCCAAAGCCGGTTTAACCTGTGCAATGTTTTTTCGGAAATTGATGAATTTGTATTCCGCATAAGGAATCACATTATTGGCAAAGAAAAAGGCTACGATGCTTAGCAAAATTATAAATACTGTTAAACTTCTCATGGCTCTTTGTAGCGAAATTCCTGAAGATTTCATTGCTGCAAATTCATAATTTTCAGCTAAATTACCAAAAGTCATTATAGATGCTAATAGTATGGAAAGCGGCAGAACTAATGGCACAATTCTAGGCATAGAAAAGGCCAGGAATTTAATAATCAATACTAAATCTAAATCTTTCCCAGCTAATTCAGATATGAATAACCAAACGGTTTGAAGTATAAATATAAAAAATAGGATTACAAATACCGTGGTAAATGTAGTCAAAAAGGTTTTTAATAAGTATTTGTCAAGAATTTTCACCTAATACATTAATCTAATTTGTTGATGTAGTAATTTGGATATTTACTCCCCGCAAATGTAAATTGATTTTTTGACAAAGGTTGATTGGTTTTAAAAGAATTAACCGTTAATGTTGTTTTTGTACCCTTTTTTCCAACTTCTATCAAATTATAGATGTGTTTTGTTTGAACATCAATTCCTAATAACACTTCTTTTCTTTGATCTCTACTATTTAACGGAACCAATTTGATATATTGAATTTTTCTGCCTTTAACATTTTGTAAAATATCCATATTGTACTTATAGCCCGTATTGAAAAAAGTCAACATTTTAGAAGGTGTTATGGCATTATCGTCTTTTTCATTTACCGTTGAAATAGTGATTTCTTCATCTTCTGGAACGATAGTGTAGGTTTTTTTACCATCAAAAATTTTAGTAACTCCCATAAAATTCAATACATATTGATTTCCTTTCATAGTCACATTTCCTTTACTGTCCTGATTGATGTTTTCTCTAGAATTATTTAAAGAATATTTAAAATCTATAGCAATATTATTGTAGCTTTTAACTTTTGCAGTAACCTGATCTAAAAGGTCTTTTGCTTTTTTATCTTGTGCTTGTATTGAAAAACTAAAAAGTAATAAAGACGCAATTAAAAGAAATTTTTTAGCAATATTCTTAGTTTCTGTATTGTTTTTTTTGATAATCATGGGGTTAGTTGTTTTGTTCATTGTTGAAAAATTGATCAAGAGAACTCATATCGAGAATATTTACGCTTCGTGCTTTGCTTCCTTCAAAAGGGCCCACAATTCCAGCAGCCTCTAATTGATCAATCAATCTACCAGCTCTATTGTAGCCTAATTTTAGTTTTCTTTGCAGCAATGAAGCTGATCCTTGTTGTGCATTTACAATAATTTCAGCGGCTTCTCTAAACAAAGTATCTCTTTCGGAAATATCCATATCAAGATTAATGCCACTTTCCTCTCCAATGAACTCAGGAAGCAAATAAGCTGTCGCATACGCTTTCTGTGAACCAATGAATTCTGTTATTTTTTCAACTTCTGGAGTGTCAATAAAGGCACATTGTACTCGTACCACATCATTTCCATTGGTGTAAAGCATATCCCCTCGACCAATTAACTGATCGGCTCCTTGGGTATCCAGAATTGTTCGAGAATCAATTTTTGAGGTAACTCTAAACGCAATTCTCGCAGGAAAATTGGCTTTTATCAAACCTGTAATTACATTTACCGATGGTCTTTGAGTCGCTATAATCAAGTGAATTCCAATGGCTCGCGCTAATTGTGCCAAACGGGCTATAGGAACTTCCACTTCTTTACCAGCAGTCATAATCAAATCGGCAAACTCATCGACAACAAGAACGATATAAGGCAAAAATCGGTGTCCGTTTTCAGGATTCAGTTTTCGGGCTTTAAATTTATCGTTGTATTCTTTGATGTTACGCACCATTGCATCTTTCAATAAAGAGTAACGGTTATCCATTTCCACGCAAAGTGAATTCAAAGTGTTGACTACTTTTGCATTATCAGTAATAATAGCGTCATCCATATCGGGAAGTTTCGCTAAATAATGTCTTTCAATTTTATTGAAAAGTGTTAGTTCTACTTTTTTAGGATCGACCAATACAAATTTAACTTCGGCGGGATGTTTTTTGTATAAAAGAGAGGTTAAAACGGCATTCAAACCAACAGATTTTCCTTGTCCTGTAGCTCCAGCCATCAATAAGTGAGGCATTTTGGCTAAATCGACCACAAAAGTTTCGTTCGAAATTGTTTTTCCAAGTGCGATTGGCAATTCCATTTCTGCTTCTTGAAATTTGGCGGAGCCAATAACACTTTTCATCGAAACCATCGTTGGATTCTTGTTTGGAACCTCGATTCCTATGGTTCCTTTTCCGGGAATAGGAGCAATGATACGAATGCCCAATGCCGAAAGTGATAATGCAATGTCATCCTCTAAGCTCTTGATTTTTGAAATACGAATTCCAGCTTCGGGTACAATTTCATATAAGGTTACAGAGGGTCCAACGGTTGCTTTTATCTGTGCAATTTCAATTTTGTAATTGCGAAGCGTATCAACGATTCGGTTTTTATTCTCCTCTAATTCTTCCTGATTAATGGTAATTCCTCCAGTTGAATATTCTTTTAATAAATCAATCGTAGGAAACTTATAATTGGATAAATCTAAAGTTGGGTCAAATAATCCAAAATCAGCAACTAATCGAGAGGCTAAATTTTCCTCAATAATATCTTCTTCTGGAGCTGTTTCAATCACAAAAGTATCAGCTGTATTCAAAACGATTCCTGGAGTTGCAAGTGGCGTAACTTCCATAGCTAACTGTTTTGCAATAGGATCTCTATTAATATTAGATGAATTATTAATTGTTGGTTTTAAAGCTTCTTTGTTGATTTCAAATTGTGAACCATTTGCTTTTAAATGAATTTCATCAACTTCTTCATCCGAAACAGCAAATTCCTCAAGGTTATAGCCACTTTTATCATTATTATTCGAACCGGCAGCTAAATTGGTTTTGACTTCGTTTTTAGTATTGCTAAAAAAGGATTGAATGCTCTCAGGAGAAAGTTTAATTTTGAAAATTATATAGATAATGAGTCCGAATAACAATAGTAATAATGTTCCTGTTTTTCCAATGTAATCCTGCAGAAATAAATTCAATTCATATCCAATCGTACCCCCTAATTCTGGCGCTGAAGTTGCAAAAAAACCAAATAAAACTGACAAAACAATAATTACAAATAAGTCCCAAAACCAAATATTCTTTAATTTTTTTAAGGAAATTGCAAGAATTAAATACATTCCGGTTAGAAAAAATAGCCGTACAAATATAAATGCCGACAGTCCAAAGCCTCTATAAATAAGTAAATCAGCTAAGTAAGCGCCAAATTTACCTAGCCAGTTCTCAACCATCTCTTGTCGATCAGTTATTTCCCTAACAGCACTTTGATCTTGTTGTCCAAAAATGAAAAAGGACACAAACGCAAACAATAAAGCAATAGAAAATAAAACCAAAAGAGCACCAAAAACAATTTTATATTGTTTGCTTAGTGATGATGGAATTCTCGTCTCTGATTTAGTATCGGTTTTCTTGTTTAATGAAGCTGTTTTTGTTGTTTTTGCCATTCTTGTTTGTAATAATACCTAAAAAAATATGGGTACATATATGATTAAACCGATTACTATTGCAGTCATTGCTGCAAAAAACACCGCTCCTGCAGCAATATCTTTGATGAATCCAATTTTTTCATGATAGTTAGGATGAATAAAATCAGCTATTTTTTCAATTGCTGTATTTAAACCTTCTACACTTAAAACTAATCCAATAGCTAAAGTTTGAAAAAGCCATTCCGTTTTAGAAATACCAAAATAAAATCCAGCAATCGTCATCACTATTCCTAACGAAAATTGAACCATTATGCTGTGCTCGGTGGTGATTAGTTTTTTTGCTCCTTGAAAGGCGTAAGTCATGCTTTTCATACGTCCTGTAATGAAGGTATTGTCTTTTTGAAATTCCATCAAGATGTGATTATAGTACTGCTAAAGCAGCTTCGTAATTTGGCTCATCTGCAATTTCAGCAACTTGTTCCGTGTGTGTAATTGTTCCGTTTTCATCAACAACAATTATAACTCTTGAGTGTAATCCAGCCAAAGGACCGTCAGTTATTTCTAAGCCATTTGTTTTGCCAAAACTTCCTTCTGAAAAATCAGATAAATTAACTACGTTTTCAAGTCCTTCAGCACCACAAAAACGCTTTTGCGCAAATGGCAAATCTCTGGAAATACAAAGAACAGTTGTGTTATGTAAAGTACTAGCACTTTCGTTAAATTTTCGAACTGATGCAGCACAAGTTCCAGTATCAATACTTGGAAAAATATTTAATACTAATTTTTTGCCTGCAAAATCACCTAATGAAGCAACAGAAAGATCTGTCTTAATTAATTTAAAATCAGCTATTTTAGAGCCTATTTTTGGTAATTCTCCCGAAGTTTGAATTGGATTTCCTCCTAATGTTATTGAAGCCATGATACTTGTTTTTTTTGTGAGGTTCAAAAGTATGAAAATTATTTAAGAATTTGTCTTCAAATAGTGCTATAAACTTTTTTGTTTTTGTTCAAATTGTAAACTTCTAAACGTAAGTTTGTATAATTAATTGCATAAAAAAAAACGCACTCGTTGCCGAGTGCGTTATCTATATAGTAGTGCAATTTATTTTTATTTGTCGATAGAACCTAAAACACGTTTCATAAAAGTGTTTAAAGCTTCTTTCTTATCGGTTCCGGTTTTTACCAGTTTATTTACTTCTAATGCGCCATACATATTAGAAATTAATTCCCCAATTACATCTAATTCTTCGTCTTTCAATGACGAAATTTCAGTCATTGCTTCTAGAACTTCAATTGTTTCTATGATGTAATCTTCATCATTTTCTTCTATAAACTGCGTTAAATGCTTAATTACGGGTAATTTCATATTTAGACTTTTTAGGTTTTTAGATATTTTAGATTTTCAGACGTCTGAAAATCTAATTAAACTATTTCGTTTACTAATCCAATCAGAACTTCTTGTTTGTTAGTTTGTGTTTCATTTACTAATTTTCCATTTACAAAAGTAGCAAAAGTTGGTAAATTACTTACATTAGCTAATTTTCTAGATTCAGGAAAATTTTCTGCATCAACAAGAGCAAAAGTGATTGCTTCATTTTCTGAAGCTAATTTTTTAAATTTTGGCTTCATAATGCGACAATTTCCGCACCATGATGCCGAAAATTGAACAACAACTTTTTCCTCTTTTGTAATTAAATCCTGTAACGTATCTTCGGTCAATTCGATTAACATATCTTTATTTTTAAATTTAATTTCAATTTCTAATAACAATGGCAATATCAAAATTCAATAATTGAAATTGATTTTGCCATTGAAATTGTTTTTTATTCTTAGTTTAAGCTTAAATACTCAGCAGTACTAATTCTATCAGCACTCATTGCTTCTTTTCCAGCTTCCCAGTTTGCAGGACAAACTTCTCCTTTTTCTTGAATGTGCGTGTAAGCATCAACCATACGTAAATATTCATTTACATTACGACCTAATGGCATATCGTTTACACTTTCGTGGAAAATTTTTCCAGTTTCATCAATAAGGTAAGTGGCTCTGAAAGTTACATTAGAACCTTCAATAATTACTGAATCAGTTTCTTCAGAATATTCAGTTGAATCGATGTCAAGAATACCTAAAATATTAGATAAATTTCTGTTTGTATCAGCAAGAATTGGGTAAGTAACTCCTTCAATTCCACCATTGTTTTTTGGTGTATTTAACCAAGCAAAGTGAACTTCATTTGTGTCACAAGAGGCACCAATAACAATTGTGTTTCTTTTTTCGAATTCTGGTAAAGCGGTTTGGAACGCATGTAATTCAGTTGGACAAACGAATGTAAAATCTTTTGGATACCAAAACAAAAGTACTTTTTTGTTGTTTTTTGTAGCTTCTTCAAAGATGTTGATTTTCAAATTATCACCCATTTCTGAAATGGCATCAACTGCAATACTTGGGAATTTTTTTCCTACTAAAGACATATTATTTTATTTAAAATTATTATTGTTTTTCTGAGTGCAAAAGTACAAAAAAACGACTTATTATTTCAATGGCTTTATGGTTTTTTCTTATAAAATTATAAGTAAAACTTATGATTGAAAAACACTAAATTATACGATTAAAATAGGATGTTATTTCGTTGATTATTAGGTTTTTATTTAAAAAAATAAAATCCACCAAATAAAAGGTGGATTTTATGAAAAATGATTAATATCTTAGGGTTTAATTTTTCAAATCGAAACGGTCTAAATTCATTACTTTGTTCCAAGTTTTAATAAAATCACGAACAAATTTTTCTTTATTATCGTCCTGAGCATAAACTTCAGCATAAGCTCTTAATATTGAATTTGAACCAAAAACTAAATCAACTCTTGTTGCAGTCCATTTAGTAGCTCCAGATTTTCTATCAATAATGTTGTATAAATTAGCACTTGTAGGTTGCCATTTATAATTCATATCGGTCAAATTCACGAAGAAATCATTAGATAAAACCCCAACATTGTTTGTGAAAACTCCGTGTCTAGTACCTTCATAATTGGTGCCTAAAACACGCATTCCACCTATCAAAACAGTCATTTCTGGAGCGGTCAACCCTAATAATTGAGCTTTGTCAAGTAATAATTCTTCGGGTTTTGCACTATATTCTTTTTTAGTGAAGTTCCTAAAACCATCAGTTATGGGTTCTAAGTCATCAAATGATTCTGCATCTGTCATTGTTGCAGAGGCATCACCTCGCCCTGATTGGAAGGGAACTTTGATATTATGACCAGCTTCATTTGCCGCTTTTTCAACTGCTGCACAGCCGCCAAGTACGATTAAATCAGCAATACTTATTTTTTTACTTAATCCTGATTGAATTTCAGTAAGTTTAGCAAGTACTTTTTGCAGTCGTTCAGGTTCATTTCCTATCCAATCTTTTTGAGGAGCTAATCGAATTCTTGCACCATTCGCACCTCCTCTAAAATCAGAACCTCTATAAGTTCTTGCACTGTCCCAAGCGGTGTTTATTAATTCGGTTCTTGTTAAACCACTATTTAATAATTTTACTTTTAATTCCTCTATTTCTAGTGGAGACAAAGTGTAATCCATTGTAGGAATTGGATCTTGCCAAATTAAATCTTCTTTTGGTGCATCAGCTCCCAAGTAACGTGTTCTAGGACCTAAATCACGATGTGTTAATTTGAACCAAGCTCTAGCAAAAACATCTTCAAAATAAGCTTGATCTTTATGAAAACGTTCCGAAATTTCTCTATAAATTGGATCCATTTTCATAGCCATATCGGCATCAGTCATAATTGGGTTATTTCTTTTTGTAGGATCAAAAGCATCAAATGGCTTGTCTTCCTCTTTTATATTTATAGGTTCCCATTGCCATGCGCCAGCAGGACTTTTTTTCAATTCCCAATCATAATTTAGTAACAAATGGAAATATTCGTTGTCCCAACGTGTTGGGTTTGTTGTCCACGAACCTTCTAATCCGCTGGTTAATGTATCAGCACCATTACCATTATTTATTGGGTTAATCCAACCAAAACCTTGGTTTTCAATTTCAGCAGCTTCTGGTTCTTTACCAAGTTTTGAAGCATCACCATTTCCATGCGCTTTTCCCACTGTATGACCTCCTGCGGTCAATGCAACTGTTTCTTCATCGTTCATGGCCATTCTCTTAAAGGTCATTCGAACATCGACTGCTGTCTTTAAAGGATCTGGTTGCCCATCCACTCCTTCTGGATTTACATAAATTAATCCCATCATTACTGCCGCCAGAGGATTTTCTAGATCTCTTTCGCCAGAATATCTGCTTCCTTCGCTTCCTGATTTTGCTAGCCATTCTTTTTCAGACCCCCAATTAATTTCTTTTTCTGGATGCCAAATGTCTTCTCTTCCTCCAGCAAATCCAAAAGTTTTGAATCCCATTGATTCATACGCCATATTTCCGGCTAATATTATTAAATCAGCCCATGAAATTTTATTTCCATATTTTTTCTTTATTGGCCATAATAACCTTCTAGCTTTGTCTAAGTTTCCATTATCGGGCCAGCTATTTAATGGTGCAAAACGTTGATTTCCGGTTCCGCTACCACCACGTCCATCTGAAATTCTATAAGTCCCTGCTGAATGCCATGCTAGCCGAATCATCAATCCTCCATAGTGTCCCCAATCTGCAGGCCACCAATCTTGACTGTCCGTCATTACATTTTTTAAATCACTTTTTAAAGCTTCTAAATCTAATTTTTTAAACTCTTCAGTATAATTAAAATTTTCGCCCAAAGGGTTCGTTTTAGTATCATGTTGATGAAGAATATCTAAATTTAATGCTTTTGGCCACCAATGTTGATTGGTAATAGTAGCATTTGAATTATCCTCTTTATGGTTAAAAGGACATTTGCTTAAGTCGCTTGTGTTTTCCATATTTGTTTATTTGATTGTTAATTGTTTAGTATTACAAACATAACCTAAATAATTACAAGTTTCATTGGTTTTGATTATATGTTTTTATAAAGCGATAAGTATTATTTATGTAAAAATAACTTTTTTAAGTAAATATAATGAGTAAAAGCTTAATTCATAAACTCATAATTTCTTATAAAAATTTTTTATTTTTGAAGGGTAGTACTCCTTTGTAATCTAAGTTTTCTATTAATTGTTTTGCGGCGCACTCTTGAAATTCTATAAAATCCTGATAAGCTTGAACAATTCCTAAAGCATTTTTTAAGTTTGGAATTATTTGTAGCACATACGGATTTCCAAATACATAAATAATACATTTTTTGGAGTTGAATAAATCGTTCAAAAATTGAAGTACTGATTCTTCAATGTCAAAATTATTTAATGGTTTTGCTTTTGGAACAAATAATGAAAGGAGTATTGTATCGTAGTCGCTAATTTCTTTTTCTAATTGAGTTAGAGCTAAATGTCCGCCAGATTCGTAACTAAATTCAGGGGAAGGCAAGTCATTAGCTAAACTTTTGAAAAAAGTATTATCTGTATTTTTATAAAGGCTTAGTTTGGCAAGTTTATTGCTTTTATTCGCCTCAAAAGTAGTTTTTGTAATATTGCTGTCTTTAATTTTTGTAATCGAATTTTGAGCAATTTTAAAATTTAATTTCGAAGTTCTTTCAAAATCAAAATTGATTTCTGATAAAGCTGTTAAATTGATTTCTTCATTTAAAATTCCTGCTTTTTGTTTGCATTTCCATAAACGATTATAGCTTTCTTCAATTCGTTCTAGAGTAGCATTATTGAGGATTTCTTGGATGCCTTCAGGAACATTTTCTGCAAAACACAACACGTCATTTCCAGCATTGAAAGCTTCCCATTCTAATTGTCCTTTGTTGTCATACAAATTAGAAACACTTTTCATGTTCAGCGCATCTGAAATAACCAATCCATCATAGCCTAATTGCTTTCGCAAAAGCGTTTCGATAACTGATTTTGATAAGGTCGCTGACGTGTCTTTTCCTTTGTTTAATGCGGGAACAGCCAAATGACCAATCATTATTGAGTCGACATTGTCCTCAATTCCTTTTATGAAAGGAACCAATTCATTGTCTAATAATTGCTCTAGCGTTTCTTCTAAAACTGGTAATCCTAAATGCGAATCAACGCTTGTATTTCCGTGCCCTGGAAAATGTTTCAGACAGCCCAAAACACCTACATCATTCATTCCCCTGATGTATTCTATTGCAAAATCACTTACTTTTTCTTTGTTCTCACCAAAAGACCGATACCCAATTACAGGATTATTCGGGTTGTTGTTGATGTCAGCCAATGGAGCCAAGTTATAATGAATACCAACTGATTTTAAGTTTATGCCTATTTGTTTTCCTACTTCGTAAATCAAATGTTTTTCACTCTCTGGCAAAGCACCAAGGGTAATCGCATACGGATATTGCGGAGTTTTTTCTACACGCATGGCTAGTCCCCATTCGGCATCAATACTCATTAATAATGGAGTCGTAGCGCATTTTTGATAACGAACAATGAGGTCCTTTAAACGTTGACAGCTTTGGTCATTTAAAATTACTTTTTTCTTGGTTTCATAATTAGTGGCTGCGCTAGCTCGGCTATGAAAAAAAGTCAATCCACCTATGTTATACTTTCTAATTAATCGTTCTGTTTCTTGAATGTTTTCTTCGGTATCGTTGATGAAAACGGCTGGGAAGAAAAATTGTCCTATTTTTTGTTCTACTGTCATTTTGAAATGAATATGATATTAATTTTAACCATATAAGTCATGAAAATTGACATATATCGAATAAATAATTAGATAAAAGTGATCGAAAAACACTTGTTATATAACAGGCCTTACTTAAACAATCTTGTATGACTTATGTGTTTTTAAGAAAGCTAGTTTATTTTTTCTTGTTCTGTTTTCTTTCCAAAATCTGTTGGGAAAATCAAAAAGCGTGATAAAATTAATCCTGGAATAGTGGCAATAAATACCCAAATAAAGAAATTTCCGTAGCCTAGATATTCTTGAATATAACCGCTCAACATTCCCGGAACCATCATTCCCAAAGCCATAAAGCCGGTTGCGATGGAGTAGTGAGATGTTTTAGATTCGCCATCGGCTAGATATATCAAATACATCATGAAGGCAGCAAAGCCAAAACCATAGCCAAATTGTTCCGCAATAACCGTTACATAAACGTAGTAAACGGAACTAGGATGAAAATGAGATAATAAAATAAATCCTATTATGGGTAAGTGCATGGCTAAAATCATGGGCAACATCCATTTTCCTAATCCATCTCTAGAAATGACTATACCGCCTAAAATTCCGCCAACAGTTAGTGCTAAAACTCCAAATGTTCCATAAATAACACCAACATCCTGCGTGGTTAAACCCATTCCACCTGCAGTTATAGGATCAATCAGAAAAGGCGTTAACATTTTTAATAATTGAGATTCGCCTAATCGGAATAATAAGATAAAAGCAAGTGCTATTCCTATTTGTTTCTTTTGAAAAAAAGAAGCGAAAACGGCTGCGAAACTTTTATTTGGAACCCACTCAGTTTTGCTTACAGCACTATTTGTTTCAGTAATTTTTGTTTCAGCGGTTTCTACTTCAATTTTTGGAGTTGTAAAATAATTATAAATCGTAATTACGGTCATAATTAGTCCTACAACTATCATTGTATACGACCATGCTTTTTGTTTGTCGCCATATTCTTGTTCGAGATATCCTGCAATTACCACAATTAATCCGTTTCCAGTAAGCATCGAAAGTCGGTAAAAGGTACTTCTAATTCCTAAAAAAAAGGATTGTTGTTCTTTCTCTAAAGCCAACATATAAAATCCATCACTAGCCACATCATTAGAGGCTGAAGCAAATGCGGCAACCCAAAAAACAGCTAAACTAATAACGAAAAAATTACTCAAAGGAATCGTTAAACCCACAATTAGAAAAGCAAGAGAAATTAGCAATTGCATGCTCAAAAACCACTTTCTTTTTGTGGAATACAAGTCAATAAACGGACTCCATAATGGTTTAATTACCCAAGGTAAATAGAGTAAACTAGTATAGATTCCTATATCTTCATTGTTTATTCCGAGATTTTTATACATGATTACCGATACCGAAATAATTATGGCATAGGGCAAGCCAGAAGCAAAGTTTAAAACGGGAATCCAATACCAAGGTTTATTGTATGTTTTCATTTATGGCGAATTATATTCAATTAGAATTACAGTGTAAAGTTGACATAAGTTGCTTCACTTTCATTACCATAATAATCGATGAATGTAATGGCGCAGGAATTATTTTTGTCTAATTTATAGGTTGGAATTACTACTTCAATTGGATTTTTTTCATTAAAGGCAATTTTGTTGAGGATTTGGCTCGGATCATTTACATCAATTTGATTTTTAAGGGTAGATCCATAAACCATTACATAACGCACTTGGCCATTCTCAGGATAATTGACATTAAAACTGGATGCAATCGGGTTTCTGACAAGTGAATTTACTTTAGGAATAGCTATCCCTTTTTTGACAAAATTTGGAACAACAAAAGGAAGTGCAGGATATTTGTATTGGTTGTTTCCTAATAATTGAGTTACACTTTGATTTTTATTCAGAAATGATTTGGCACTAAAAAAAGCATTTCCCTGAATATTTTTATAGGATCTGGTAACGTCTATTTGGTTGGGGATTTCATAAGGATTATTCCATCTTTTATCAGAATCAGCATTGATTTTATAGGTTCCGTTTCCTATATAGATTGCAGTATTGGTTGAGTTTTCAGACCACCAACGCAATAGTTTTGAATAGGAAGCTTTAGGGTGATCCATACTCCAATACAATTGTGGGACAAGGTAATCTATCCATTTGTTTTCCATCCATGCTAAAGGATCAGCAAATAAATCATCATAATTTGTTTGCCCGGATTCCGTTTCTGAACCTCGAGGATCTACTGATTTATTTCTCCAAACTCCAAACGGGCTAATGCCAAATTGTACCCAAGGTTTTATATTTTTAATTGAAACCGAAGCATCTTTCACAAAAGTGTTTACATTGGAACGTCTCCAATCAGCTAAACTCATTTCATTTCCGTATTTTTTGAAAGAATTAGTGTCGTTAAAAAATTCTCCTTTTATTTTGTAAGGATAAAAATAGTCATCAAAATGAATGGCGTCAATATCATAATTCTGAACAACTTCTTCCACAACAGCTAATAAATGTTTTTGAACTTCGGGTAATGCTGGGTTGTAATAATATTTTCCACCATACTTAATCATCCATTCTGGATGCTTAAAGTAATCATGTTCTGGACTTAAAAGCGAGGTATTGTAATCCATTGTAGCACGATATGGATTTAACCAGGCGTGAAATTCAAATCCACGAGCATGAGTTTCAGCAATCATCCATTCTAAGGGGTCAAAATAGGGTTTTGGAGCCTGTCCTTCTTTTCCGGTCAAAAAACGTGACCAAGGCGCTAGTTTTGTTGGATAAAAAGCATCACCAACACTTCTAATTTGAACAATTACGGCATTATAATTTAGTTTTTTATAGGTATCTAAAATTTCAATATAATCTGCTTTTTGTTTTGCAACATTATCGGTACTGGTTTTTGGCCAGTCAATATTTACCACGGTAGCAATCCAAACTGCTCTAAATTCGTTTTTTGGATTTGTTGCCAATGCTTGTGCGTTACCATTCAAAAAAGAAAGTAAAAGGAATGTAATAAGCAAAATAGTGTGCTTGTAATTTTTCATTAAAGTGTTATTTATAAAGTATTCAAAAATAGTTTTTTTAGTGAAATTTAACAGTTAAAATGGTTATAAAATTTGACTTAATTAACCAGCACAATTTCTTTGCCAATTTTTATAAATCTGTTTGAATACTGTTTTTAACAAACAATAAAAAGATTAAATATTTTAAATTTTTCTTGTTTTGTTTTAAAGTTTTTTCTTTTTGTGATTCATAAATCAATATTTTTGACTTTTTAAGGCAGTTAATTAAATCAATTTAACTAAATTAAAAAATAATATAAAAAAAAAGTTCGAGAAACGGCATTAGTTCAATTTGTTTTATACATTTGATTTTTGAAGATTTTTTGCATAAAAGCTAGTATAAAAACTTATAATTTACAGTACATTAATTTTTAATGATAAAATTTACAATATGGCGTTAAAAGGGTTGTTTAGAAAAAAAACAGTACAAGATATTTTAAAACAAGTTGAAAAAAATAATGCTGGTGGACATAATACTCTAGGTAAACATTTGACTGCTCGTGATTTGACCGCTTTTGGTATCGCAGCAATTGTAGGAGCAGGTATTTTTAGTACCATTGGAAAAGCAAGTGCAGATGGTGGCCCTGCAGTTATCTTTTTATTCTTGTTTACTGCTATTGCGTGTAGTTTTGCAGCTTTTGCTTATGCTGAATTTGCCTCAATGGTGCCTGTTTCAGGAAGTGCTTATACCTATTCGTATGTTGCTTTTGGAGAAATTATTGCTTGGATTATCGGTTGGGCATTGATTATGGAGTATTCTGTGGGTAATATAACAGTCGCTATTTCATGGAGTGATTATTTTACGAGTTTACTCGAAAGTAGCGGCCTTCATTTGCCACAATGGGTACAAATGGATTTTTTATCAGCCTCAAAAGGATTTAATGATGCCACAGCACTCATGCAAGGAGGAAAAAAATACGCCAACTTAAGTCCAGCTTTGCAAGATGCCTATACAGCCTGGACGACTTCACCAGTAATTGGATCATTTCATTTTGTAGCGGATCTTCCAGCTTTATTGATTATCGTTTTAATTACCGCATTGATATATCGCGGAATGAAAGAGTCTCGAAATGCGAGTAATGTCATGGTGGTTGTGAAATTATGTATCGTTCTTTTGGTTATTGCTGTTGGTGCGTTCTATGTAGATACTGCTAATTGGGATCCATTCGCGCCTAATGGTGTTACAGGTGTTTTAAAAGGTGTGTCTGCAGTATTTTTTGCTTATATAGGATTTGATGCAATTTCAACAACAGCAGAAGAGTGTGTAAATCCGCAACGCGATTTGCCAAGAGGAATGATGTGGGCTATTATTATATGTACCCTTTTATACATTGCCGTAGTACTAGTTTTAACTGGAATGGTTCCTTATCACCAATTGAATGTTGGTGATCCATTGGCTTTCGTTTTTGAAAAATTAGACCTAAAATGGATGTCGGGAATAATTGCGGTAAGTGCAGTTGTCGCTATGGCAAGTGTTTTATTAGTTTTCCAAATGGGACAACCCCGTATTTGGATGAGCATGAGTCGTGATGGGTTGTTGCCAAAACGTTTCTCTAAAGTGCATCCAAAATATAAAACACCTTCTTATGCAACCATTGTTACTGGTTTTGTAGTGGCAGTTCCGGCTTTGTTTTTGAACTTAACATTGGTTACAGATTTGACTAGTATTGGGACTTTATTCGCTTTTGTATTGGTTTGCGCCGGAGTTTTAGTTTTACAAAATAGAACTGATATTCCTCGGGGAAAATTCAAAACTCCTTATATGAATTCAAAATTCATCATGCCTGTTTTAATGAGTATTGGATTAATATACGCTTTTGGTTACAATAAAAAAGCGACTATGGATTTTATAACCAATGAAACTCAAATCAATAGTTCAGCAGATATTATTACATCATTAAACAAAGAAGAAACTAAAAAAGTATACGATTATTTAGTACAAATTGATGCTAAAAACAGCACAGATGAAACTCCAGACTTGGAACATTTATTAAGTCAATACCAACAAGATGATGCAAAATATTCTACTATCATAGCTGGTTTGCCATTGGCAGATTCGGTTAAATATGAAAGTGGTTTTAGTTTATTTAAACATAAAATCCCAATGTGGATTTTCTTAATTGTTTTGGTTGGATTATCGGTTTGGTCTTTTAAATCAAATTTATCTTTGATACCATTATTAGGATTAATTTGTTGTTTGTATATGATGGCAGAATTGAGTGTTTGGAACTGGATTTATTTTGGAATTTGGCTTTTGGTAGGATTGGTTATATATTTTAGTTTTAGCCGAAAAAACAGTAAGTTGAATTAAAATGTGTGAAATTATATTGATGTACTAATACAAGTTTAAGAAAAAAAAACTGACGACTCTTAATAATTCGTCAGTTTTTTGTTTGTTTAAAAAAAGAAATTGCTAGAAACAAATAAATCCTGTTGTATTTAGCAATTTAGAGTTTCTGATTTGTATTTTTTTAATGAATAAACAAAGTGATTATCACATTGCTATCGTTTACGCAGTAAGAATATCCAATTCAACCATACATTCTTTCATCATCTGGTAGGTTCTTTCGATATTGTTATCTAAACCAATAGAAAAACGGATTAAGCCATCAGTCAATCCCATTTCTATTTGTTCTTCCACAGGAATTTCGCTTGATGTTGAAGTTCCCGGAGCGCTAAATAATGTTTTATAGAATCCTAAACTTACCGCAAGATAACCTAAGTTTTTTGCCTGCATCAGTTCCATCAATGCATTGGCTTTCGCCAAAGTTCCTACATCCAAAGTCATCATTCCTCCAAAACCATATTCTGGGTTAATCATAGTCGCATACAATTCATGACTTGGGTGACTTTTCAAACCTGGATAAACCATCTTTAGTCCGTTTTTTTCAAAGCGTTCGGCTAAATACATTGCATTATAACTGTGCTGCTTCATCCTAATATGTAGCGTTCGTAAGTTTTTCATCACGCTAGCAGAACGTAAGCTGTCCATTGTTGGACCAAGTAACATGCTTGCACCACTATTTACATTTTTTAAATCATTGATGAATTCCTGCGAAGCACATGTTACACCACCCACAGTATCACTGCTTCCATTAATGTATTTTGTTAAGCTATGAATAACTATATCTGCACCTAATGCTGCAGGAGAAACAGATAATGGTGAAAACGTATTATCAACAACCAACTTCAAATTGTGTTTTTTCGCAATTGTTGCTAGACCTGCAATATCAGCCACTTCCAATAAAGGATTGCTTACGGTTTCACAATACAAAACTTTTGTACTAGAAGTAATTGCAGCCTCCACAACATCTAATTTGGTGATGTCAACAAACGTAGTTTTGATGCCTAATCTAGGAGCAAAATTCTTCAAGAACGCATACGTACCGCCATAAATTGTTCTGCTTGAAACGATATGATCGCCTGAATTACATAATTGCAATAGGGTAGGAGTGATAGCCCCCATTCCTGAAGCTGAAACATTGGCTGATTCTGTTCCTTCCATTGCCGCAAGTGCTTTGTCTAAATACAAATTACTTGGAGAAGAATGACGGGAATACAAATAACATCCTTCCATATTGCCTTCAAAAGTATCAAACATGGTTTTTGCCGATAGAAAAGTATAGGTTGATGAGTCAGAAATCGATGGATTTACACCGCCAAATTCGCCAAAGTATTGTAAGTCTTGAATATTGTCTGCGGGATTGAAATTTTTCATAGTTTATATTTATTCGTTTGTTAAGGAACTAATCCAGTTGTGTGTTCTTCTCTATATTTTAAAGAAAAATAAAAGTTCTACCTAAGCTGTATAATTTGTTTGTATCAATAAATCTACTTCAAAATAAAAAAATTAAAGATTAAAAATCAATTAGATTATTTGTTATTAGATTTTAAATCTAAGATAGAGGATTTTATTAAATTTATTTTCTAAATTCGTTTAGTAAATAAGATTTTTGTAGATTATATTTCAAATTTTAAAATAATGATTTTAGATTCAATAGATAAAAAACTGCTTTTTTTATTACAAACCGACAGTAAAAAAACAACCAAAGAGCTTTCCTTAAAGCTAAATCTTTCCGTTACGGCTGTTTACGAACGCATCAAGAAACTAGAAAGAGAAGGTATTATTGATAAATATGTTGTTTTAATCAATCGTTCAAAAGTCAATAAGAGCTTTGTGGTTTTCTGTCATCTCAAATTAATTCAGCATACAAAAGAGTTTATTGCAAAATTTGAGGGAGAAGTTGTAAAGCTAAATGAAGTCATAGAGTGTCACCATGTGAGTGGAGATTATGATTATATTCTGAAAATTGTGGTAAAGGACATGGAAGCTTATAGAGAATTTCTAGTTACAAAACTGACCACATTGCAGCATATAGGGAGTACGCACAGCACATTCATGATTAGCGAAGTAAAAAACACAACTCTAGTAGATCTTTAGTTTTCCTTTGAACTCAAGCAAATGTTTTGTCAGTTCTATCAGAAGTTAAATCCCTTCTTATATAATAACTAAAATTTCACCAGTCAAAGCCATCCTTTTGGCGTTCCTCCTTATATAAAGAGAGGCAATTATCTAAGCTGGGTAGTTGCCTCTTTTTATATAAGGAGTCGGGCTATGCGCTACAAGTCCTCGCAAAACTCCATTTCATTGCGTTTTGCTGTGGGCTTTTCACTACTATCCCTAACGCGAAGTCAGGTAAACGCGTAATTTTTGCTATTTCGAGTAGTTTAGAATCAAATTCATGTTACCTTATATATAGGATTGAATAGAAAAGTAAAGGCAAGAACTAGATGCGGAGAGTATAGTCATTTGCGGTTTTGCGCCTATAATGTTTGCTCTTCGAAGAGTAGTCTAAATGATTTGTCAGAGAAGCA
>JAGOJA010000133.1 GCA_017995345.1 Flavobacterium sp. | reverse complement strand
TTCTTTTGTAGCAAATTCATCATTTTCTCAAAACAAGATAGTGGGAAAAGTGGTCGCTTTTGAGGATAGTACTCCCATTCAAGCAGTAGTAATTACAGAAGCAGTTTCAAAAAAATGGGCAATAACGGATAAAGAAGGTTCTTTCCAAATGAACATTACGAATCAAGAAGAAATAACTTTAGTATTCAAAGTTTTAGGTAGAGCAGAAAAAACAGTAGTAATTAAAAGAAATGATTTTTCTAAACCTATTCTAGTAGCACTAGAGTTAGACAATTTAAGATTAAACGAAGTAGTAATAGCAGCTCAAAAAGGAAAAAGTTTCTCTGAAATTACTTTAGGTAAAGAAGCCGTTAATCAGGTGCAAGCCTTTTCGTTAAGTGAAGTTTTAGAACAATTACCAGGTCAAGCTGTAACTCCCTTTAATTTAAGTGAATTTAAACCTATAGCATTTAGAACTACAAAGCCTACTATTGTGGCAAATGCAGCATTTGGAAACAAATCGTTTGGAACGGCTGTTGTTGTTGATGGTATCCCCATTTCAAATAATGAAAACATGCAATCGTATGGAGGAAATTCTGGAGCTCCTTTCTCTCCTAATTTTTTAGGTTTTGGAGACAACACTCAAGGCTTTAACGGTTATTTCTCAAATGCAAATTACGGGGCAGATTTAAGAGAAATTAGTACAGAAAATATTGAAAAAATTGAAGTAGTGCAAGGTGTACCTTCTGCAAAATACGGTGATTTAACTTCTGGTTTAATCAAAATTCAACAAAAAGCAGGGCAATCACCTTATAAAATTTACACTTCATTGCGAGATGGAGCAAGTGAATATGGCTTAGCCAAAGGTTTTTATCTTGGTGAAAAAGCAGGGGCGTTAAATGTTGGTTTAAATTATCTTGAATCCAATACCTCTCCTCGAACATCTTTTACATCTTATGAACGCATCAACACGAATTTGATGTGGAGTTGGAATAATAAAAGTAAATCGATAAGAAATTCATTTTCTGTAAATTATGGTTTTAATAACGATAATGTCAATTATGAAGAAGAAGATACCGATGACAAAATCGTTAAAAATCAAAAGAAAGATTTGAGTATTGCTAATCGTTTCAAATGGAATTTTTCGGAAAGTTCTTTTTTAGACGGTTTAGAATCTAATTTTAGTTTTAACTACAGCGACCACTTTACTTTTGAATCTAAATTTGTTAATATAGGAGGAACTATTGTAGGCACGAGTACTGAAGAAGGTGTTTACACTGGTGTTTATACTCCTGTAAGTTATACAACTGTTAAAGCTATCGAAGGTATTCCTATCGCTTCTTTTTTTGGAACAGATGTGTTCAAAACAATTTATAAAGGAAATTGGACACATAGTATTTCCTCTGGAATCTCTTTCAGAATGAGCGACAATAAAGGACGTGGTCGATTAGGTAGTCCGGAAACGTTGGTTAGTGCTTTTACTAATTCTAATGGCGACGGTTCGCAAGGTTTCAGACCTTACAATTATGGTGAAAACGTGCGTGCAGAATATCAGTTCTCTTTGTATGCAGAAGACAATATTAGTAGAACTACCGAAAAGAATAGTTTTGTTTTAAACACGGGGTTACGCTATGACTATCAATATGGTTTTTCTAATCTTGCACCACGTATTAATACCTATTTTAATCAAAACAATTACAAAGTAAGAGCTGGCTTTGGATTAACTTCAAAAGCTCCTTCATTAAATCAAATTTATACAGGTCCTCGTTATTATGATGCTGTATTAGGAGACTATAGACTGCCAGGTTTTTATAACCTTGGTATTGTACAAACCTTTATTGATTATGCCGATAATAAAAATTTAGAACCCTCTAAAAGTTTACGTTCTGAAGTAGGATTCGATTATAAGTTTCCTTTTGCTGAAATTAACATAACGGGATTCTATAATCACTTGTACAATGGTATAACTAACGAAGCTTTACCCACAACAAGAGAAATTGCACAGTTAGATATTACATTTAACGGCAATCAAACGCCTACTTACACGGTTTCAGGTTATAGTCCATATTATTTTACTCAAAACAGATTAGTTAACAAATACCTGTCAACAGATAAAGGAATTGAGTTTTTTGTAAACATTCCTAAATTACCAATTCAAAATTTAAAATTAGATATTCAAGGAAGTTATATCGAAACAAAGAACAGAAATGATGTAGATAGTTTCTTTCGCTCAACAGACACTTCGAAACCTGAAATTTTCGGAGTTTATGAGGCCTATGACGAATACTTCAAACAATTTCAAATCAGTACGAATATTAATTATCACCTGCCTAAAATAGGTTTAGTTATTGCTGTAAGAAGTGAGCATTTTATAATAGACGAAAATAATTTTCAAAATTTTAATCTCCCATACGCTTATTTAGATGCTAATCTGAACAAAGTTGCAATCCCTGAAGCAGATCAAAACAACACGGCTTTATATGGTCATATCATCAGAAGTCAATCTGAATTCAACAGAGAATTGACAAAAGCATACCATAATTTTCATTTGAGAGTTTCTAAAGATTTCCTTAATGGTTTTAGATTTTCTTTTTATGCTAATAATTTCTTGGATTTAAAAACAACGAATTCCGAAATAGTAAACGGTAGTAACATTACAAGAATTAACTCAAGACTTGTACCACTTTCGTTTGGAACCAAAATCGAATATCAATTTTAATAATTTAACTATATAATATGAAAAAAATCTTTGCATTTTTAGTTTTAGCATTAGGAACTATTTCCTGCTCCGATGATGACTTTGGAGGGAATGGTAATTTGCAACCAGTTAATTTTACAGTAAATCTAAAGTATGACGACGTAACATTTGATGGTCAAAATGTAGAGGGCGGAATGGTAATTCTGACAAATACAAATACTGGTGATAGCTATACTGGTACTTCCTCAACAAATGGTGTTGCGTCTTTTAATGGTATAGTCCCAGGAGTTTATAATATCACCGCTACAAAGAACATGACAGATGTAGAATTTAACAGTACTTTTGGTTACGCTCCAACTTCTACTAATGTTCAGTTTAACGGAAACCAAGAATCAGTTACAGTAAATGTGAATGTTACAGCTACAACAATAGAATTAAAATCAGCTCGTATTGGTGATTTAGTAATCAAACAAATCTATTATGCGGGTTCTCATACAACGCAAGGAGCAAGTTTTAGAGACCAATTTATTGAAATATATAACAATTCTAACGAAGTTATTTATGCTGATGGTTTATATATTGGACAATTATATGGTAAAAACAATACCACTACTTCAACCTTTACATTACCAAATGGGCAATTTGATTGGAGCCAATCAATAGGGATGACATTAGGAAATAGTGCTAATACAAATTATGTTTATGCAGATTATGTAATAAGAATCCCTGGAACAGGCAATGAATATCCTATTCAACCAGGAGCAAGTATAGTAATTGCACAATCGGCATTAAATCACAAAGCACCGTTGGTAGATAACAATGGAGAACCTTTAAGTGTACAAAATCCAGCCTTGACAGTTGATTTAAGTGCAGCTGATTTTGAAGTATATTTAGGGGATTTCAGAACTTCAATTGGTGAAGCACCTTATGTATATGATATTCAAAATCCTGCGGTTAGAGATATGGAAATTGCCTATTGGGGTCGTCCTGGGTATTATAGTGGTAATAGAGATTTCTTATTAGACAATCCAGGTAGAGATAGCTTTGTTATTTTTAGAGCGGAAGATTTAGCTACTTTTCAAAATTATTCAGACCCTTCAGTTACTACTATAGCTGCCAATACTAAATTCTTTTTGCAAATACCTACGAATGTAATTATTGATGGAGTAGATTTACAACACTTCAATCCAAGTAGCCAAAGACCTAAAATGTTGCCTTCAAATGTAGATGCTTCATCAATCAATTGTGATGCTGCATTCAATTCACAATCGGTAATAAGAAAAACAAAATCAACAATTAACGGTAGGGTAATTGTAGAAGATACAAACAACTCCTCAGCTGATTTTGTAAAGTTAGCCATGGCAAACCCAAGAGGTTTTGCTAATTAATTCCATAAGAATATTATTTTGAAAATGCGTTTAAGTTATAAGTTTTTTGTGGTATCAATTTTTTTTAGCTGTGCGGTAAAAGCACAGCTAAAAGATACCATGCATATACATCAAAACATTTTTCATGAATCAGTGTATGATCAACTCTCTCAAAATCCAATATTCTTCACAAATTGGAATATAAAAGATTTTACGCAAACACAACTTGCGTTTCAAAAGAAAGAATTGAATTTTAAACGCGTACAAACAGCAAACCAAATTACCGATTTTACTTTTTCAACTAAAGGAATTTACAACGTAAAGCCTAAACTTAGGTTGTTAGGAAATGTCGATTTTACCAAAGCTTATGAAAAAGGATTGGGCTATAATTTTTCAACGGAACGAACAGAAAACCAAAACGTATTAAGCCCTAATTATTTTTTTGCACCTAAAAAGGGAGATTGGGAACACCAACATTATTTTTTACAAGGAGGGGCTTCTTATGCAGCAACATCAAATTGGTTAATGAGTGGAATAGCTTTTTATAAAAATAGTAGAAGTTTTAGAAGTATAGATCCGCGACCGCAAATTGCTCTAAGTGACTATGGCGCAGAAATAACGCTGGGATACAAAATAAAAAAACATACATTAACTGCAGGGACTTTTGCAAATATTGAAAACGAAACAGGTTCTGTAATTTATGTAGATGATACCCAAAATGCACCAGTATATACAGAAACCTTTACACAGTTTTCTTCGGGCTATGGTCGAGTAGTTTTTAACAATTCGTATAACAATTATATATTTAGAACGTTTAATAGAGGTTTTAAAACAGGATATCAGTTTCAAAATAAGCAAACTACTTTAAATGCATTGTATTCCTACAGAAAAGCAATGGAAGACATGTATGGAAAAGATGCTAATGGAAATACCTACTTAGAAGATGATTTAATTCGCTTCAAATACAGAATAGTTGAGCATCAATCACAATTGAGTTACTTTTTTGACGGGTTATCCCATGATTATAAATTGGTTTTAAATTATAATAAGCAGCAAGGCGATAACTTTTCAGTGGCTGAAAATGGTCAAAACTATAGAATGACAGCCGATAAAATTCAATTACTTACTGGAATATTGAAGAAAGAAGGGAATCAATTTACAAACTATGCCTTTGAATTTGGATTTAATTATCAGCAACAGCAGTTTATAGATTTATTAGGAAGTACTAATAAAAAACTAAATACACTAGATATTTTTATATCGGCGAACAAAGACTTCAAATTAAAGAAACAACAGCTGCTTAATTTGGCTTTTTCATTTAATTATTATCAAGCGTTAGACGAGTCTTTAAGTTTAGTAGCAACTACAACAAACACTTCCTTTACAGATAATGTAGTTCGACCTGACCACGCTTTTGATGTCACCTCTAAATTAAATTCTAAAATTGCGTTAAACTATTTTATTCCCTTACAAAATTCTAAAACACTGCGTATTTTTGCAACATCAAACTTTTTGAACGCATTGGATAATAAATACCAAAAGTATTTTCCGATAGAAAATAAAATGAATAATTATTTTTCAACGGGCATTGCGCTCGTTTACTAAATTTAAAATTATGAAGAGGATTTTTGGAGCACTCACCTTATTTGCCGTTGCTTTTGCAACGCTAGCGCTTCGCCAAGAGAAAAATGACGACACGTATTATTCCATCCCACAACTAAAACAATTATACGCTAGTGGTAATCCATCCCTATGGCCTAAAGCAACAATCGATAGTACAGTGGTTGACTTTCAAGATATAGGTGTATTACCCGATGTTACTTTTCCTAAAGATAACCCTTACAGTGAAGCAAAAAGAGAGTTAGGTAAAATCTTATTCTTTGACCCACGTTTGTCTTCTTCGGGTCAAATTTCTTGTGCCTCATGTCATGACCCAGAACTAGGTTGGGGTGATGGCAAGCGTGTTTCTAATGGTCACGACCGTTTATCGGGAAACCGTAATGCTAAACCAATTATTAATTCGGCTTTTGCAAAAGTTTTGTTTTGGGATGGTAGAGCTTCTAGTTTAGAAGATCAAGCAAGATTCCCAATTCAAGATACCAAAGAAATGAATCACGATATTAAAAAAGCCGTGAAAGATATCAAAAAGATTAAAGGATATAAAAAACTATTTGCTGATGCATTTGGTTCAGAAGAAGTTAACGAAGAGAGAATCTTAAAAGCTATTGCAACTTTCGAACGAACAGTAGTGAGCAAAAAAAGTCGCTTCGATAAGTTTATTATGGGGGATAGTACGCAGTTAAATGATCAAGAAGTGTTAGGGTTACATTTATTTAGAACTAAAGCACGATGCATCAACTGCCACAATTCACCATATTTTTCAGATAATCAATTTCATAATGCAGGTCTAACTTATTACAAACGAGAATATGAAGATTTAGGACTGTATAACATAACTAAAAAAGCCTCTGATGTAGGTAAGTTTAGAACGCCATCTTTGAGAGAAATAATGAAAACAGCTCCTTATATGCACAATGGGTTGTTCCCTCATATGAGAGGAGTATTAAATATGTATAACGCTGGCATGCCTAATAACAAACCAAAACCAGGGCAGGAAAATGACCCTTTATATCCAGTGACTTCACCT
>JAGOJA010000046.1 GCA_017995345.1 Flavobacterium sp. | reverse complement strand
CACTCAAAAAAAACAGAGTCCCTTTTGGATTACTCAAAGACCAAGCTTTTGAGTTTAAAAAACTTGAAGTGTAAAAAAACACTATTTAATAACAAAAAAACTTGCAAACTTCATTTTTTTTTTTTTTTACATTTACAATAAATCTTACAACTATGAAAAACTTAATTTTAATTTTTCTTGCAACACTTACCTTAAGTTGTTGCGACAAAGACGAAGACAAAACACCTCTTGAGCAACTCCCTCCAGCAACCACTACGGGAGCCAACACCGCAGGCTGCCTCGTAAACGGTCAAGCCTTTTTACCCAAAGGCAGAAGCCAATTTGGACCCATTTTAAGCTGTTTTTACCAACAACATCAAGATGGGTATCATTTTGGATTGGGTATAGTTGAAAAAGGTTCTAATGAAAATAAGTCTGTAAACATTTCTCTGAACCCTCAACAATTAAATAAAAATACAACTTATAATTTAGTTGCTATTTTAAATGGCACTTCAAATTATAATTCAAATTTTGGCGAATTTTGGATTACCAGCAATATTGTTAATGCTATACAATATACTACAACAGCAACGGTTACTGGTGAGTTAAAAATAACAAAATTAGATACCCAACAAAGAATAATATCAGGCACTTTTTGGTATGATGCCATTAATTCAGATGGAGAAAAGGTCGAAATCAGAGAAGGTCGCTTTGATATGCGTTATGTAAACTAACCCTAAAAAATCTATTATTATGAATAGCAGTTAACTAAAAAAAGAAAGACTATTCCCTCAGAAGAAATAGCCTTTCAACGTCAAATAATACAAACCTTCACATTCGTTTAATTTAACTTTACAAAAGTATGAAAAATTTATTACTCACCGTTATTTTCCTTTTCCTCTCTGTATTGGCAATTGCCCAAAAAGAGATAAATACCGAGTTTGCCACCAAGATGAATCTTGCTTTTCAGCCACTCGAAAAAAACAGAGTCCCTTTTGGCTTACTCAAAGACCAAGCTTTTGAGTTTACAGAACTCGCCGCCTACAACGGGGTAGTTACGGACACTAATTATGTTACACCTGTTACAATCAAGCAGATTTACAACACATTACTATCGGCAAGAATACACGACAATGCAAGCCAATTTATTCAACCAGACGTTTACGAACAACGCTGGCAAGCCAATAGAACGCAAGGCGTAATTACTTTGAGTGGATTACTATTCAATTATGCCCAGTTTAAAACCGATGCGGTAACTTCGGGCAAACTTCAGGTTATAAACAACCAATTTGTAGATAAATACATTGGCGGTACTTGGCAAAATCCGTATGACACCAAACAAACATTCGCTATTGCTCCCAGTGTTAGAAAGTACAAAGGCTATACTTTTTCGATTAAAATACCTTCTAATTTATGGTTGACCAATGTTACTGAAACCATTCAGAGTATTCAAATAGATGCCAATGATGGTTTGGGCTATCGCACAACAACTTTTGGACAAAACTTATCGGTTGCTTATAATAGCTCGGGTTTAAAACACTGGTATTACAAAGTTACTTTGAGCAACGGACAAATTTTATATTCACATTCCAAAATTATCATAGAAGAAGGATTGGTAACCACACCTCATAGTAGTGGTGAAAGTAACCTAAGAACTTCGCAAGGAGTTGCTACAAGTTCAACTGCAAGCGGATTAGGCAGAAAAGACATTACAGCCACATTGGCTCACAATGGCAGTTTTGGTTCTGCCAAAGTAGTTATCGATTATGCCTCAGCCGACCGAAAAATCAGAAAACCTCTTATTGTCGTGGAAGGTTTTGACCAAGGCGCATTGACAAATCCTGAAGATGAGTATGGAATTACGGATTATTCAGATTTTGTTAACATTGTAAATCTGTCAAATAGTTTTGAATTAAGATCACTACTTACAATCAACGGTAGCCAACAATACGACATTATTTGGGTCGATTGGAACAATGGTACTGATTATATTCAAAAAAATGCTTATGTTTTAGAAGAAGTAATCAAATGGATCAATGCAGAGAAACTGGCTAATGGGAGTTCACAATCTAACGTAGTTTTAGGAGCTAGTATGGGAGGTTTAATTGCTCGTTATGCGCTAAAAGATATGGAGGATAGAGGGATTCCAACACAAACTAGTCTATACATCAGCCACGATGCCCCACATCAAGGAGCTAATTTTCCTATAGGCTATCAATATATGAGTCGTCACGCTTTGCATCAATATGTAAAATCGCCAGCATTACTATTAGGAGGTGAAGTTATTATGCCGTTATTTACAGATGGAGTAACTCCGCTTGATTTGTTGCTGTTGCAAAACACTCCTGCGGCTAGACAAATGCTTATTAATTATGTTGGTATTAATTATGGCATTACCAATACAGCTCACGATACTTGGCAAAATGAATTGCGCATAAAAGGGTATCCAAGTATGCGAAAAATTGCTATTAGCAACGGTAATCATTGTGCCATTACTCAAAATGCAAGTGCTGGTGCTTCACTTCTGTCAATAGACGGAAATTATAGTACAGGATGGTTCACAGATATTGTTTTAACAACCTTTCCAGGAGTAAATACAGGTATTTTTAAATCACTGGCAGTTCTTACTGGTGAACCAGGTTTTTTAGTTGGAATTCTTCCAGGAGGAAACAAAATAAAATTGGATTTCAAAATAAATTCCCTGCCAAGTTCGGGCACAAATCAAATTTATAAAGGAAAAATTACCTATACAAAAAAATTGCTTTGGCTAGTAAACATAAATGTTACCATCACTGACAAAAGTTTTAGCTCCCCATCAGGAGTCTTACCTTTTGACTATTATCCTGGAGGTGCAATAGAAACTGGAATAAGAAATTCTGCCACAGCTAGCGGAGGCAGTTTCTGGCAACAAGCATTTATAAAATATAAAATGAACATCACAACAGAGCCATCATTTTGTTTCATTCCAGCAACAGTGCTTTGGACATTGGTTTAGGAAATGTTCCTTTAAATAATGACGATTATTTGAAAAAATACAACAAAAACACTCCTCTTATAGCCCCAAAAGTAAGTCCATTTGATAATTTTACAACATCTTTTCAAGATTCATTTATTTTAACTAATGAAGATTTTTTTCAAAGTACAAATGAACATCATATTTATTTGCATTCACGAAATGCAAACTGGCTCGCTAGAGAAATTGATAGTGTAGTGAATAATAATGAGACTTTTGATTGTAGCTTTATGTGTTCTGACAATCAAATAACAGGAAACAGCTCCATTTGCATAGCAGAGACCTATTCCATATCTGGAACAACTCCCGTAACTTGGAGCATATCTCCTTCCAATTTTGCCACTCTTTCAACGAGTGGTAATCAGGTAACCGTAACACCGTCTTTGGGAGCAGGACAGACAACGCTAACTGCAACAATAAGTACTGGATGTGGAACCAAACAAATACAGAAACAAATATCAGCTGGGATACCAGACCATTCTATTAGTGTGTTGGAATACCAAGGAATATTACCTGTATCTGTTTGTTACGCCTATACAAATTATTCGTTTGAAGCCAAGGCAATAGCCCCTAATGGTGTTTACCCTTATTATCCTTATGAATTTGCCTCGACAGCCTCCAATATCTGGAGACTCATTTATAACGGTCCCTATGGCAGTAATACCTTATATGAGCCAGTCACTGTTGGTTATCAAGACAGTCCGTCTTTCGCTTTTGAACAAGCTGGTGAATACACCATTATTTTGGATATCATTAACAACAACTGCAACTATCATAGCCGCTCATTTGTAAGTGGTGTTACCGTTCAAGATTATTGGTTTGGATATACTGTCTCGCCCAATCCAAGCTCTGAGAACATAACGATTCAATCTGCAAGCAATTCTACGGATAAGGCAGCAAAAAAAGCATTAGAAATTCAGGAAGTCGAATTGGTAAGCAAGATGGGAACAGTTAGCTATAAACAAAAGTTTAATAAAGGATTAACTACTGTAAACATATCAGTCAATGCATTACCTGATGACTTATATGTATTACGCATATTTGATGGGAAGACTTGGCATTCCCACAAAGTGCTAATCCAGCATTAAAGAATTAAACCTTAAATTGAACAGGATAACTTATTTGTTGTCCTGTTTGATTTTTACAAAATAAACAATCCGGAAATAAAATTTTCCTACTATATTTCTATACTTTTTAAATCAATACCAGCAATACACCTTTCAATAGAGCATTTGAATTTCCTTTATATCAAATTCAGCGATATTATCGTCTTCAAGCAGTACTTGTAATTTCCCAATAGCTGAAACTCCTTGAATAATACCCATAAAATGATTGTTATTAAGGTCTGAAAAAGGCATGGGAATCCCTTTCTTGAAGAGTTTATTGATGTAATCCGACCATAAAAAATCGAATTGCTGTTTCCAAAGTTTTATATTTAATTCCATTTTATCAATGATGGAAAAAAGCAATTCATCTTTATCAAATTCTTTATTACAAATAACCGCTAAAGAAGAAGCTTTTGGCAAGTTTTCAAAATCAATTTGATTTACGTTCAGTCCTAAACCCACAATAGAAATGATCGTTCCGTCACTTTTGATACTGTTTTCTATCAAAATGCCACCTATTTTCTTATTGTATGACATTATGTCGTTAGGCCATTTAATACTAAGATCAGGAATATTTATTGATTCTAAAACTTCGATTACCGCTACAGAAACAGCAATATTCAAATTGAATATCTGACTAGCATCTAGTAAAAAATACTTAACCAAAACACTCATTATTAAGTTTTTACTTGCTTCAGCAGTCCAAACTGCCCCCATTTGACCCTTGCCTTTGGTTTGACTCTCAGCACTCACAACAGTGAAGTTTTCAAGCTCTTGTTTACTCGCTAATCCTTTGAGGAACGCATTAGTAGAATCTATGGCATTGAGTTTGATTAATTTCATATTCGTTTTTTGTTGAACAGAATTTAATATTCTGTTAAGGTTCAAAAATAACCACAAAAAATGGTAACTTTACAAACTATATAAAAATAATTCATGGCGAAAAAGACTATAAACAATGACATTCTGTTAGCAAATATCATTAAAGGAATAGAAGAAGTAAAAGGAAATGATATTACTATAATGGATTTAAGAGAAATAGACACGGCAGTTTGCGACTATTTCATCATCTGTAATGGTAATTCAAATACACAAGTTAACGCCATCG
This sequence comes from Flavobacterium sp., assembly GCA_017995345.1. GTDB lineage: Bacteria > Bacteroidota > Bacteroidia > Flavobacteriales > Flavobacteriaceae > Flavobacterium. The sequence continues at coordinate 15,565 of JAGOJA010000046.1, read as the reverse complement.
TAAATTCCATCCAAAAAATAGTTTCAAAAGAATTAAAAGATAAGCCTTGGCATATTGAAGGAACAGATAATGCGGAATGGGTATTAATGGATTATGTAAATATTGTTGTCCACGTGTTTCAAAAACACATTAGAGAATATTACAACATCGAAAGTTTATGGGGCGATGCTAAAATAACTACCATAGAAAACAAATACTAAAAATATATAACACCTAATAATGGCAAAAGAAAATAATCCCAATCCAAATAAGTTTAAGGTCAGCCCTTGGCTAATTTATACTGCAATATTATTCATCTTCTTGTTTATAAGTTTCATAACAGGTGGTTCAAGTCTAAATGAACCAGGTCAATTGACCTCTTCTAAGTTTAACAACTATTTAGAAAAAGGTCAAATTGAAAAAGTTATCGTTTATAATAAAACAGAAGCGGAAGTATTTTTAAATGTTGCTGCGCTGAAAGATCCAGCACACAAGAAAGTTTCAAAAGATGTTTTTGACAGACCTAATAAAGGGCCACACTATACTTTTGACATTGGTAATGATCAAATATTTCAAAATAAATTAGAAAAAGCTGTTGCAGAAGGTAAATTGAAAGATTTTAACTTTTTGGCAAAAAGCAATTGGTCAGACATTTTAATTAGTTTGTTACCTATCATAATTATTATTGCCGTTTGGATATTTATCATGAGAAAAATGTCAGGTGGCGGTGCTGGTGGCGGTGGCGGACAGATATTCAATATTGGAAAATCAAAAGCGAAACTTTTTGATGAAAAAACAGATATCAAAACCACGTTTAAAGATGTGGCTGGTTTAGAAGGCGCTAAAGAAGAAATACAAGAAATTGTCGAATTCCTTAAAAACCCTGAAAAATACACTAATCTGGGTGGTAAGATTCCAAAAGGAGCTCTATTAGTTGGGCCTCCAGGAACTGGAAAAACCTTATTAGCAAAAGCTGTTGCTGGTGAAGCGCAAGTACCATTCTTCTCTTTATCCGGTTCTGATTTTGTTGAAATGTTTGTTGGTGTGGGTGCATCACGCGTACGTGATTTATTCAAACAAGCCAAAGAAAAATCTCCTGCAATTATTTTTATTGATGAAATAGATGCAGTAGGAAGAGCTAGAGGAAAAAGCAACATGTCAGGCGGAAATGACGAACGTGAAAACACATTGAACCAATTACTGACAGAAATGGATGGTTTTGGAACTAATTCTAATGTAATCGTTTTAGCGGCAACAAATAGAGCTGATGTTCTTGACAAAGCTTTAATGCGTGCAGGTCGTTTTGACAGACAAATTTTTGTAGACTTACCAGACATTCGTGAAAGAGCGGAGATTTTTCAAGTTCACTTGGCTCCTATCAAAAAAGTTGAAGGTCTTGACCTAGACTTTTTAGCGAAACAAACTCCAGGTTTTTCTGGTGCTGATATTGCTAATGTATGTAACGAAGCTGCACTTATTGCGGCTAGGTACAACAAAACTGCCGTAGATAGACAAGATTTTCTTGACGCTGTAGATAGAATTATCGGTGGTCTTGAAAAGAAAAATAAAATTATTACTCCCGAAGAAAAAAGAGCCATCGCTATTCACGAAGCGGGTCACGCTACTGTAAGTTGGATGCTTGAACATGCTGCACCTCTTATCAAAGTAACTATCGTTCCTCGTGGACAAAGTTTAGGAGCTGCTTGGTACCTTCCCGAAGAAAGACAAATCGTAAGAACAGATCAAATGTTAGACGAAATGTGCGCAACTATGGGTGGAAGAGCTGCTGAAAAGGTAACTTTTGACAGAATTTCGACTGGAGCGTTAAGTGATTTAGAGAAGGTAACGCGTCAAGCTCGTGCCATGGTTACTATTTATGGTTTGAATGATAAAATAGGAAACGTTACGTATTACGACTCCTCTGGGCAAAGTGAATACAACTTTTCTAAACCTTATTCTGATGATACTGCTAAAATTATTGACGCTGAAATATCCCAATTGATTGAAGGTCAATACAAAAGAGCAATTGACATTTTAGAAGAAAACAAAGACAAGTTAAATCAACTTGCTGATATCTTAATCGAAAAAGAAGTTATTTTCAAGGATGATTTAGAAGCAATTTTCGGAAAAAGAACTTGGGATAAAAATCTAGATGAAGTAGTTTCTTAGGAAAAAGCATCATTATATTAAATATTTTTAAAATCTTAATTCAAAAACTACTTTTGAATTAAGATTTTTTTATCTTTGGGCGTTTTCAAACAATATAAAGTATCTCACAGAAATATGAATCTTTTTAGAAAAATTTTTGGTTCTAGCCATTCAGCTTCAGAGGAAGATAAAGAAAGTGAATTTAATAATTCCCGTCCTGAGATTACTCCCTCTATTGATGAAAAATTTATCAATAATTTTAAAAAAAATGGCGGTAAATTTTTATATTGTGAAAATACGGAAGAACTAAAAGAACAATTTGAAAACATACTAGAAGAAAATGATTGGTTTGAAAGCGAAGTTTTATGCTATGAACCCAATCTTTTTGCAATGCTTGACGAAAACAAACTTAAATATAACAAACCCGTAAATCCAAAATTTCTTCTTGCTAACTGCGAGAATTTAATTGCTGAAGAAGGTTCTGTATTGTTTTCTTCTAAACAAATAAAACAGCACAAACCAAATGAGCTGCCAACTAATATTATTGTAATTGCAACTACAAGCCAAATGATTGATTCCAAAAGTGACGGGCTTAGTGCAATAAAAAAGAAATACGAAAGAGACTATCCTACCAATATTACTACAATAAAATACTTTGAAAAAGCAAAAGTAGAAGATTTCACACAATACGGAAGTTCAGCAAAGAATCTTTATTTATTGCTTTTAGAAAACCTTTAACATGAATGAAACTCTAAAACGAGCTATATCAGGGGCTATCTACATTATTTTATTACTTGCCTCTATTTTATATTCTACTGAAAGTTTTTTTATTCTTTTTGGCATCTTTCTAGTCATTGCAATTTATGAATTTTGTAATTTAGTTCAAATACCTAAATTATTTCCAATTATTTTTGGCACAACTTTATACACAACAGTAACTTTAGTAAGCCATTACAATCAAATCACAACTGATACCATTAATAAAATTTTTAATACTGATATAGAAATTTCAATAAATATAAAACAATTAAATATAGTCCTATTGGTTATTACATTGGTGGTATCTATAAAAAGTATTCTCTTTTTATTTTATGATAGTATTCAAAAAATAAGTACTTCATCTAAATACCTCTATTTATTAGGGTACATTATACTTCCTTTTATATTTATCACAAAAATTTCATTTGGAATAAACGACTATAACCCAAAAATCATAATTGGATTATTTATCTTAATATGGACCAATGACACTTTTGCTTATATTGTAGGGAAATCAATAGGTAAAACTAAGTTGTTTGAAAAAATTTCACCTAAAAAAACATTTGAAGGATTCTTTGGAGGAATTATTTTTGCAGTATTAGCTGGTTATTTAATATCAAAATACTATATTAAAGCCAATCCAGAATTTAGCGACAGATCCATCCTAATTTGGACTTCGATAGCTGTTATTGTTGGAATTGCAGGTACTATAGGAGACTTAATCGAATCCAAATTCAAACGTATCGCAGGGGTAAAAGATAGCGGAACCATAATGCCTGGTCATGGAGGCGTACTAGATCGACTAGATAGTGTTATATTTGTAGCACCAATTATTTTTTTATTTTATCAAATCTTAAACTATGTTTCATAAAGAAGGAGCTCAATCTATTTTATTAGGTACTATTTTCACTGTTATTGTGCTATTATTGTCAGACAATTTAATAGACACCAACTGGGTTAAAATGACCATTCAAATAGCAGCTTTGTTGCTTTTGATCATTATATTGCAATTTTTTAGAAATCCAAAAAGAACTGTAGTACTTAATGAAAATCACATTATAGCTCCCGTTGATGGAAAAGTTGTAGTTATTGAAGAAGTGTTTGAAAGCGAATATTTTAAAGATAAACGTTTACAGATTTCAATTTTCATGTCTCCAATAAACGTTCATGTTACCCGTTATGGCTTGAGCGGTCTAGTAAAATTCAGTAAATACCACCCAGGGAAATTTTTGGTGGCTTGGCATCCTAAAGCCAGCGAGGAAAACGAGAGAACAACAATTGTCATTGAAAACAAAACCTTTGGTGAAGTTTTATACCGTCAAATAGCTGGAGCTTTGGCGCGAAGAATAGTAAACTACGCCCAAGAGGGCATGCAAGTAATTCAGGGGACGGATGCTGGATTTATAAAATTTGGTTCAAGAGTCGATGTCTTTTTGCCTTTAGGAACCCCGGTAAATGTTGTGTTAAATCAAAAAGCAATTGGAGGAAAAACAATTATTGCTACAAAAGAATAATGATTGAAAAGAATTTAGATACTCGATTTCTGGAAGCGGTTGAAATAGCCTCTAAAATGACGCAAGCTTCTTTACCGCAAGATGTTCAATTGCGTCTTTACGCATTCTACAAACAAGCAACTTTTGGTGCTTTAGATTTAAATCAAACTTCGTCCTTTCATTTAAGAGATGCATTTAAAACTAATGCTTGGATGCAAATCAGCCATCTTACTCCAGATGAATCCAAAGAACAATATATAGAAATGATCCATTTTCTAGTTAAAAACAATAATAAATTATGAAGAAGAAATACCTTTCAATTCCGATTTTATTGCTATTTACACTTTTGTTTTCTTGTAATGATAAAAAACTAACAGAAGTGGTTGAAGTTCCTCTACCTGTTATTGAGGAAAAAGTAGTATTTGGTTCTCCTGATGATGTCAAGGCAGATCAAGGTTCATTTCAACTTGAAAAACTTCCTTATGCTTACGATGCGCTTGCGCTAAACCTATCAGCAACAACCTTAGAAACACATTATTCCAAGCATTATCTGACCTATACAAATAATTTGAATAGAGCTATATTAGGAACGCCATTAGAAAACCTGACCATTGAAGAAGTCTTGGCAAAATTAGACCTAAATGATGCAACACTACGCAACAATGCAGGTGGTTTTTATAATCATTCGCTGTATTGGAAATGTATGGGGCCAAAGTCAGAAGGCGAACCAAAAAATGCTTTATCCGACGCAATTATTAAAGATTTTGGTTCATTCCAAAACTTTATTAGCTTATTTAAAGACGAAGCTACTAAACAATTTGGTTCTGGCTGGGTATGGCTTATTGTAGACAGAACTGGAAAACTGCAAGTCACCAGCACCCCAAATCAAGATAATCCGTTGATGAAAAATGCAGTGGTTCCTGGGACGCCAATATTAGCTATAGACCTATGGGAACACGCTTACTATTTGGATTACCAGAACCGAAGAAAAAATTATATTGATGCTTTTTTAAATGTTGTTGATTGGATAAAAATAGAAGAAAATTACAATGCTGTTGCAAAAAATTAGCTTTCTTTTAAATTAACCTTCTCGTTTATATAATAAAATGTTGATAAAAATTATGTCAGCATTTTATTATTACAAAAAACTCATTTTTACAATTGGTAAATAAAGGACTCCGAAGGTGCAATTGTGATTTGCGCTTTACCTTCACCATTCAATACTTGCAATTGAACGCTGCTTTTGTTGTATAATTGATCTGTTACTGTATAATTCCCATCTTTCAAATTCCATTTTCGGATAATCTCCGAAGGGATTTTTAATTCGAAATTGCTAGTGGAAAGCCAAGAGAAATTAGTGACAATTACTAATTTTTGAGTATCGGACCAACGTGTGAATGCATAAATCCCAGGATCGTAACCTTGAGTTGTCTGGCGATTTACAGTTTGAATTTCTTGATATTCCCCCATTAATGCAGTACTATTCAAAGAAAAATTCAATATTCTTTTATAAAAGTCGCGCAACTCTTTTTCCTCCTGCGTCAATTGACCTCCGTCAAATTTTCCTCCGTTCATCCAGCGCTGATGATTTGGGACTCCAATATAATCAAAAATTGAAGTTCTGGAATGGGTTCCAAATCCTGCATTTTCATTTCCTGCCTCTCCTACTTCTTGCCCAAAATAAACCATCGTAGGCGAAGTGCTTATGGTAGTCGAAACCACCATCAAAGGCTTTCCTTTTTGCGGTGTTCCTGCAAATTCAGGACTCGCCAAGCGCTGTTCATCATGATTGTCTAAAAAATGTAACATGTGATGTTCAATATCTGCCATTCCGTTTTGTATGTCTGATAATCCATCAGGCAATGCTCTTCCTTGAATAATATCTTTTAATTTATCATACGTCTCTACTTTATCATATAAGTAATCCATTTTACCCAAGTGGATGTAATTTCGATATTCATTCGGATTATAAACTTCTGCTAATAGAAAAGCATCTGGATTTTTCATTTTTATTGCTGAATTCATGTAACTCCAAAATTCATACGGCACCATTTCGGCCATATCAAATCGAAAACCATCAACTTCTTTGGCTGTCCAATACAAAGCAATGTCTTTGAATTTATCCCAAGAATCTGGAACATCTTTCCCTTTCCAAAAAGCATAATGTTCCTGATACGATTTAGTATCAAAACCCACTGGAAGTTCCGGAAAATCTTTGGAGCCATCTGGGCGAATCCCGTAATTTACTTTTACCGTTTCGTACCAATCATCTCGGTCTGGTTTTGCCAATCGGGAACCATTACCAGTCCATTTTGCTGGAAATTCTTCAAATTTATTATTTATTAACAAATTCTTTTCTACATTTAGTGGTTGGTCAGTATCGGGTACCTCAAAATGTGTATTTGGAATGTAATAAAAGTTATTATCTCTTTTGTATTCAACTGTTGTGTCATCATCAGCTCCAAAATCGCGAATGCCTACCGGATTATTCTTTCCTTCATATTTCCGCGCAATATGATTAGGAACAATATCAATAATAACTTTTAATCCCACTTTATGTGTTCGCGCAATTAAAGCCTCAAATTCTTGCAAACGATGCGCTGGATTTACAGCTAAATCTGGATTTACATTGTAATAATCTTTCACGGCATAAGGAGAACCTGCACGTCCTTTGACCACTTCTGGGTCGTCATTAGAAACGCCAATAGCTGAATAATCCCGTATCAAAGCATGATGTGGAACTCCGGTGTACCAAATATAAGTTACGCCCAAATCTTTTATTTCCCGCAATGCAGTATCCGTAAAATCGTTGAACTTCCCAACTCCATTTTCTTCAATGGTGCCCCAGGGTTTGTTGGTAGTATTTTTATTTCCAAATAATCGGGTGAAAACCTGATATACGACTTCTTTTTTACTGGAGACTGATTTTTTCTGCTCTACTTTCATTTTTAAATCTTTTGTTTTACAAGCTTTTGCTAAAAGCACCTCACTTATCCCTGCAACAATAGTTGTTTTTTTTTATCATACAAAATTATTCATGCAGATTTGATACATTTTTAAAATGTAAAATGAATATCAATCTTTAAAATTAATATTTTTATTTAAAAAATAAAGATCTCTCTATCGTTTGAAATTAAACGATGCCCTGTCCTTAGGCAGAAACTATACCGAAAAAGTTAACACATTTGCTACCAACTTTAAACATAAAAATAGTTTTTTCTGCTCTTTTTACTAGTTATAAATAAATCCTAATATGGATTGGGATCGTTTCCTTTTTCATAAATTTGACAAAAATTAAATCCTTTGAAGAAAGCGCTATTTTTCCTTCGTTATTGTTTGATATTGCTTGTTAGTAATCTAGTTTTGGCACAAGCCCCAAAAAAAATCATTGTTGAACATTCTGATTTTGCCGATGTAAACCAAGTTGAAATGCCTGATGCATTTCTACTCACTGGAAACGTTCGCGTGAATCATGACGGTGTGGTAATGACCTGTAACAAGGCGTATTATTTCCAAAAAGAAAATTACATCAAGGCTTTTGGAAATGTACAAATGGTACAAGGCGACACTTTGTTTTTGAACAGCAAATACGCTGAATACAATGGAAATGTAAAAAAAGCGTATGCTTCTGGAGATGCAGTAATGAGTTCGCCAGATGCGACATTGGAAACGGAAATTATTAATTTTGACCGAAATACTCAAGAAGTGTACTATGATACGTCAGGAATAATTACCAATAAAGACAATACGCTAAAAAGTAATTCAGGAAAATATTATGTCAATCATAAGAAATTTCAATTCCTGACAGCCGTTACTATTACAAATCCCACATATGTAATCAAATCAAATCACTTGGATTATTTCAGTAATTCAGGACATTCGTATCTTTTAGGCCCTTCAACTATTACGAGTAAAGCCAATTATATTTATACTGAAAAAGGGTTTTATGACACCAAAAAAAATCTGGCATATTTCCTAAATAAATCCTATATCAGATATGATGATCGAGTGATTAAAGGCGATAGTTTGTATTATGACCGGAACCGAGAGTTTGCATCGGCGACACGAAACGTAAAAATAACGGATTCTATCAATCGCGGAATTATAAAAGGACATTATGCAGAAATGTATAAAAAACAAGATTCTGTTTTTGTAACTAAAAGAGCTGTTGCTGTCAATTTTGTCCAAAATGACTCGGTTTATATCTACGGAAAAAAATTAATGGTTACCGGAAAAGAAGGGAACCGAATCATAAGAGCATTCAATAATGTCCGATTTTTCAAAACAGATATGAGCGGAAAATGCGATTCGATTCATTCGAGTTCTAAAACTGCTTTGACAAAAATGATTGGAAATCCGATACTTTGGAACGCCGAAAACCAAATTACAGGCGATGTAATGCACCTTATTGGCAACAACAATACACAAAAATTAGATTCCCTTAAAGTACTCAATAATACGTTTATTGTCTCCAAAGACACAATAGGAACGGGTTATAATCAAGTCAAGGGACAAAATCTCTATGGAAAATTTAAGGAAGGAAAACTACACGATGTAGATATTATAAAAAATGCCGAAGTCATTTATTACATGCGTAACGAGGCGCAAGAACTCATCGGCATCAACAAAAATGTGAGTAGTAAAATTAATCTTATTATAGAAAAAAACGAAATTGAAACCATCACCTTTTTTCAGCAAGTGGATGGCGATATTTTCCCCGAAAAAGACCTGCCTGAAAATGCCCGTAAGCTGCGAGGATTAGTCTGGCGCGGGGATGAACGGATAAAATCAAAAGACGATATTTTTCCTCCAGAAGAGAATGAAGACAATGAAAAAATAGCCAAAGCGACCAAATCAGCTGAGGCCAAAGAAAATGTTCCTATGAAAGTCCGAAAAGAAACCCTGAATTACGACAAGAAAAAAAAAAGAAATAAGTAGTCAGTTCCGATGCTTCAGGATTAGAGTTCAGTATCAAATTACAGATACCTAATTTCAGAAACACAGGTTGAAAACTAAAAACTTTAAAAACTTCGTGAACTTTGCGCTAAAACATCGTGAACTTTGCGTTTAAACAAATTAATTTTGAATACCGATTTCTTAAAATACCAAGCACAAACTTCCCCTTATCCATTAGGAATGGAAGTATCTCATGCCATTGGATCCTACATATATGCAACTGATTCTAAAAAATACTTAGACTTTGTGGCTGGAGTTTCCGCTTGCGCATTAGGACATCAACACCCAAGAGTGAATCAAGCCATCAAAGATCAGTTAGACAAATATTCTCACGTTATGGTTTATGGCGAATATTCACAAAGCCCGGCTGTTCAATATTGTAAATTATTAGCCGCACTCCTGCCCGCTCCATTAGACAAAACCTATTTGGTCAATTCAGGAACAGAGGCCATTGAAGGCGCTTTAAAACTCGCCAGACGAACCACAGGAAGAAGTCAACTAATCTCATGTCACAATGCCTACCACGGTAATACGATGGGATCTATGAGCGTGATGGGATTTGAAGAACGCAAACAAATCTTTCGTCCGTTGATTCCGGATGTTGATTTTATCACCTTCAACAACGAAGACGATTTACAAAAAATAACCACCAAAACAGCAGGAATTATCTTGGAAACCATTCAAGGTGGCGCTGGTTTTATACAACCGCACAATAATTTCCTCAAAAAAGTTCGCAAACGCTGTACTGAAGTGGGAGCACTAATGATTCTTGACGAAATTCAACCGGGTTTTGGAAGAACCGGAAAACTCTTTGGGTTTCAAAATTACGATGTCGTTCCTGATATTGTAGTGATGGGGAAAGGAATGGGCGGCGGAATGCCAGTGGGTGCTTTTACAGCTTCATCTGCCATGATGGATTTGTTGAGCGATAATCCAAAACTAGGTCATATCACAACTTTTGGTGGTCACCCTGTCATTGCGTCAGCCTGTTTGGCAACTTTGCAGGAAATAACTGAAACCAATCTGATGGCCGAAGCGATAGAAAAAGAAAAGCTATTCAGATCGCTTTTGGTACATCCTTTGATACAAGAGATAAGAGGAAAAGGATTGATGCTGGCCGCAATGACAAAAAGCGCCGATATAACTAACGAAGTGATTCTCAAATGTCAAGACAAAGGTCTTATCTTATTCTGGCTACTATTTGAAGGATGTGCCATTAGAATAACACCGCCTCTTACCATTTCAGAAGAAGAAATACGAGAAGGTTGCAGTATCATACTAGAAGTAATGGATGAAATGATGAACAAGAATTAATATTTAAAAATATAGCTATTAGGAGTTACTCCCTATTATAAGATACAATCTACGCGAAAAGCATGGAATTTCTGCTTCAAACGAAGTTCACCGAACTCCGAAAAATAAAAAAACAGTAAAGCAATTGGGATCTGTAGCATCCGTTTAAACTAAAGCTTTTTTTGTTAATTAAATTGTTCACAACAATTCTAACTTTCCCTGACAATTCAAGTACGATTCCCTAAATTTATTTAGGCCAAAAAAAAATAAACAGTATGCAATTAAGCAACGAAGAAGAAGACTATAACTTATCCTTGTCTAAATTTGAGTCTATGTTGAAAACCAACAAAGTCCTCTTTTTTGACTCCGAAGAATTTGAAGAAATTATTCTTCATTATCTTGATATGGGTAAAGCCGCTTTGGCAAAAAAAGCACTAAAACTGGCATTGGAACAACATCCAAAATCTACCGGACTAAAACTAGTTCAGGTGGAAATGCTAGTCTATGACGACAAACTTGAATTAGCTGAAAAGCTATTGAACGAGTTGTATGCCATTGAACCAACCAATGAAGAAATTTACATTCAAAAAGCTAATATTTGCTCTAAAAGAGACCAACATGAGAAGGCTGTCGAATTACTAAAAACAGCTTTAAAATACACTGATGATTATGCCGATGTCTATAATTTAATAGGTATGGAATATCTTTTTATGGATAATCTTGAAAAGGCAAAAGAAAACTTCATCAAGTGTTTAGAAGAAGATCTGGAAGACCAATCAGCCTTATATAACGTAGTATATTGTTTTGAGTTTTTAGATCAAAACCAAGAAGCGATTGCCTATTTGAATAAATATATTGACAAAAACCCGTACAGCGAAATCGCTTGGCATCAATTGGGCCGTTTGCATTATGGCGTCAAAGAATATGAAAATGCCATTCGCGCCTTTGAATATGCCACTTTAATCGATGATGAATTCCTTGGTGCTTTTATGGAAAAAGCAAAAGCGTACGAACGATTAAAAAAATATGAGGAAGCAATAGAAAGTTACAGCAGAACCATCGAATTAGATGATGCGACTTCTTATGCACTATTGCGTATGGGAAAATGCTATGAAAAGCTAGGAAACAAAGCTTTAGCATTAAAGCACTTCAATCAAACAGTACATGAAGATCCACTTTTAGACAAAGGCTGGATTGCCATCACGGACTTCTATGTACGCCAAAAAAACTATCAGAAAGCCTTATTTTTTGTAAATAAAGCATTAGCAATAGACAACCAAAATCACTTGTACTGGAAAAGGTATGCTAGTATCAACAAACAAATGAACTTTTTTGAGGAAGCTGAATTTGGATATCGAAAAGCGGTAGAGTTTGGAGAAACAGGTTTAGAAACTTGGTTGTTCTGGGTGGATATTTTACAGTTTTTAGGCGAATTCGAAAGTGCCATTCAAACGTTATTACAAGCTTCTGAATATTTTCCTGAAGAAAATGAAGTGGAATACCGTTTGGCAGGATTGTATTTTATGCTAACACAGAATACAAAAGCAAAATTCCATTTAAGCAATGCTTTACGTTTGAATTTTGACAATCATATTATTTTAGAAGATTTATTCCCAGCGGTTTGGACCAAAAAAATGGTGCAAAATTATATTGCAAAACACAAAAAACAATAATGGTTGACATCGTTAGAAAACGCTTTGGATTATTAGGGCGCAACATTGATTATTCTTTTTCGAAAGGCTATTTTACTGATAAATTTCACAGCGAAAATTTTGCCGGTTGTACCTATGAAAATTTTGACATTCCTGAAATAAGTTCCTTTCCAGAGGTAATCAAAAACACTTCGGACTTAAAAGGAATGAATGTTACCATTCCGTACAAGGAAGTAGTAATGCCTTTTCTGGATAAATTATCAAAAAAAGCGGCATTAATTGGTGCTGTAAATACCATTAAAATCACCAAAAAAGGAAAACTGAAAGGCTACAATACAGACTATTATGGTTTCAAAAAATCATTAGAGCCATTGCTGCGGCAACATCATAAAAAAGCATTAATTTTAGGTACTGGAGGCGCTTCTAAAGGCGTTGCGTTTGCATTAGATGAACTAGGTATTCCATACACTTTTGTTTCCAGAGAAGCCAAAGAAAACGGTATCGACTACAACCGAATCAACGCCACTACATTTGATAATTACCAAGTCATAATTAACTCAACTCCAGTAGGAACAAGTCCAAATGTAGCGGCATTCCCAGCAATTCCTTATGAATTTTTTACGGAGAAACACATTGCGTTTGACTTGATTTACAATCCCGCTGAAACACAGTTCCTTAAAAAAGCCAAACAACAGGGCGCACAAATAAAAAATGGTTTGGATATGCTGGTTTTTCAAGCAGAAAAAGCTTGGGAGATTTGGAATAAATAAACTAACATTAACGAATTTTGATTATCGTCTTATTTTAAAGTAGCTTTACTCGTTGTGGGTGATGCGGTTTTAGAACAAGACGATTTTTTTTATATCAACAATTTAAAAGATAGATGGAGGTTTCGTTAAAATTGTAGCTTATTTATTGCTTAAATTTGAATCATAAGCTATTATTTGCTATCAATTTAACACTTTGAATTATGATCAAAAAAACAATTCTTGTCGAAAACAAATCCGCTATCACAACTAAAAACCAACAATTAGTACTAAAATCAGAAATTAGAGAAAGTACCATTCCAATAGAAGATATTGGTTTTCTCGTACTCGATCATCCCGAGATTTATTTGAGTATTCCTGCTATGAACTTGATTGTAGAAAACAATACTGCGATTATTATTTGCGGTAGCAATCATCTACCTAATGGAATGTTCCTCAACCTCAACAGCCACCATATTCAGCAAGAAATATTCAAAAATCAAATTGAAGCGTCAGTTCCTCTAAAAAAGCAGTTATGGCAACAAACTATCGTTGAAAAAATAAGGAATCAAGGCGAATTGTTGGCGAAAATAACTGAAAATAAAAACACTTTTGATTTTTTAGCTAGTAAAGTATTAAGCGGCGACACCTCGAATATGGAAGGCGTTGCTGCACAACAATATTGGAAAAATTTTCCTTTGCCAAATCATGAAATAGATGGTATAAAAAGAGAACGTTATGGCGATTATCCCAACAATTTTTTAAACTATGGTTATGCAATTTTACGGGCCGCTACCGCTCGAGCACTGTCTGGAAGCGGATTACTGAACACTTTAGGAATTCATCACAAAAACAAATACAACGCTTTTGCACTCGCTGACGATATTATGGAACCGTTTCGTCCCATTGTTGACGAAAAAGTTTTTGACATTATGAAACGCTATCAAGAACAAGAACTCAACACTGCAATAAAAGCTGAACTGTTGCAAATACTTACACAAACCGTATATTTCAAAGAAGAGAAAAGCCCGTTGATGGTAGGATTGCAAAAAACGGCAAGTTCGCTCCAACAATGTTTTACAGGAAATCGAAAAAAAATTAAATATCCTAAATTATGGAACTTAACGGATACCGAATAATGTGGCTGTTTGTATTTTTCGATTTGCCAACCGAAACCAAAAAAGACAAAAGAAATGCCTCTCAGTTCCGAGGGAATCTCTTGAAAGATGGTTTTAGCATGATGCAATATTCCGTTTATATCAGGCATTGCGCCAGTGGAGAAAGCGCTGATGTTCATGAAAAACGCATTAACAAGCTCGTTCCTGCATTAGGAAAAGTGAGTGTTTTAAGGATTACTGATAAGCAATTTGGGATGATTATTAACTATCTAGGTAAAGCAAAACAGGAAAATAGTGATACACCAACGCAGTTGGAGTTGTTTTAGAATAGCATTTTTTATTTTTCAAAAAAAGTATCCGTATTCCATCTTTCTTGATTTGTTTCTATATAATTAGAAATCCTCGTATAAGAAGCATCATTTCTAATAATATGATCGTGAAACGAACGTTGCCAGGCAAAACCAGAGAAACCGGCTAAATGAATTTGCTTCGAAGATGTGGTTTTATAGGCACCAATTAATTCTGATAATGATTTTATTTTAATTGAATAATCAGATATCCTGCCTGAATCTATTTCAATTATAGCATGAACATGATTCGGCATTACAATATAAGAATGTAAAAGAACATATTTGTAATGATTTTCTAACCACTCTAAACGATCATATGCTATTGCACCATATTGATTTCTTTGCATGATTTTGATAATAGCATTCTGAGAACAGTTCCTATCTTTTGCCGGATTTTGACTGTTTGCAGGATTTTGATCGTGTACGGAATTTTGATCGTGTACGGAATTTTGATCGTGTGCAGAATTTTGATCGTGTGCAGAATTTTGATCGTGTGCGGAATTTTGATCGTGTGCGGAATTTTGATCGTGTACGGAATTTTGATTGTGTGCGGAATTTTGATCGTGTGCAGAATTTTGATCGTGTACGGAATTTTGATCATGTACGAAATTTTGATCGCCTAGGTAATTTTGATCGTGTTCGGAATTTTGATTGTGTGATGAATTTTGATCGTGTACGGAATTTTGATTGTGTGATGAATTTTGATTGTGTGATGAATTTTGATTGTGTGCAGAATTTTGATTGTGTACGGAATTTTGATCGTGTGCAGAATTGTGATTGTGTGCAGAATTTTGATTGTGTACGGAATTTTGATTGTGTACGGAATTTTGATCGCCTAGGTAATTTTGATCGTGTGCAGAATTTTGATCTTGTGCAGAATTCTGATTGTGTTCGGAATTTTGATTGTGTGCAGAATTTTGATTGTGTACGGAATTTTGATCGTGTGCAGAATTGTGATTGTGTGCAGAATTGTGATTGTGTGCAGAATTTTGATTGTGTACGGAATTTTGATTGTGTACGAAATTTTGATCGCCTAGGTAATTTTGATCGTGTTCGGAATTTTGATTGTGT
>JAGOJA010000045.1 GCA_017995345.1 Flavobacterium sp. | reverse complement strand
AAATAAAAAACCGACTATCATAATTTTGAGAGTCGGTTTAGTTGTATTCTAAAAAAGTTAAAATTAATTATTTGGAACAGGCGTTTTATTTGTCTTTGGATTAGCCGGAGTTTTAGCAGCTTCCTTTTGTTTTAAAACCTTTTCTAATGCTTCAATCCTTTTTTTAAGTATTGCGTTTTCTTCTATTTGATTGTTCTTATTTGAATTTGATTGTAATACGGTATCAATTAGCCTTTCAAATTCAGCAGGAGTTAATTTTAAATACTCATCAGAAGATTCGTTTTTTGGACTTTGTTTTTCTGTTTCTAAAGGCATATTTAAGTCTTTTACCTTTGATTCGTTTGCACTATCAATTATGGTGTTGCTTGCGGAATCAATCTTGCTGTTTTGTAGTTTGTAATGAATTACATTTACTTCATATAGTGCGTTTTGAATAGTTCTTTTTTGCTCCAATAGTGAGACTACTTTTTTGTAATCATTGTTGTCATTGGCTTTTTTTAAATCTATATTCACTTCCTCTAATTCAGTTTCGTAGCCTTTTTTCAACACCATTATCCTTGGATGCAATTTATAGTCATCTTCGGCTTTAGGCGCAAAAAGCGCATTAGACACAGAAGTCTGATTCAATGAAGAACGAGAAGTTTTGCCACCAAGAGATAATTTTATTCCTGCATTATACATCAAGTGTGTTTGCAAATCATCTGTTGAAGCAACATTTTGCACATTTGTTTCTGAAGTTATCATTGCTCGAACTCCACTGGTTATTAAAATTCGTTTGCTAAGCGGAATGTTTAAACCTAGTCCACCTTGAACAAATTCTTGATTTTTTGCTTCTAAATTATTTACAGCAACGTAGTTTTTTGTGACATTCATAAGGCCACCACCTAAAATAATATAAGGAGTTACACCATTTGCGTCATTTAGTCTAGCTCGAAGTTCAAGGCCATACATGTCCAATGGGTCGAAATCGAAAGAAATTTTCTCATCAGGCATGGCTCTCAAATAAAATGCTCGAATTCCAATGTAAGAATTGAAATCCATACCCGCATATAAACCTAATAAATAGGCATCCTTGTATGAGCTGTTTTTATCAAAATTAACATAATTTAAACTCGGTTCGAATATAAGTTGAGTGCCTCGTAATCCATTTTTAAAGGAATTGGCATACGTGTTATCCAGTGAGCTTGCTTCTCCAGGCTTTCTACCTCCTAAGTAGAACTGTAAAGAGGTTTGTAGCATAAAATTGTTTAGAGCCTCTGATTTCGTAGGATTATTAGCTATGTCGTAATCAATTGCATTTCCTGGTGTTAATAAATTTTCGGCTGCATTAAAATTGTATCTGTAGAATTTACCTTCTACCGTAAAAACAATTCTATCAGTAATCTTTGTTTTGATACCAAGTCCAGTATTAAAGTAGATTTGTGAAAGATCATCTTGATTGTCAAGCGACATTTGTTGCACACCTGAACCTAAAGTTAAGTAAGGAATAAATCTTCTAGAACTTAGGTTTACTTTTATTTCTCCACCATAGCGTTTTAAAGTTGCAGATTGGGGTGTAAATAAATTATTGTTATAGTTTGCTAGACCAAAATCTGAAAAATTAGTTTCTAGACCGATTGATTGCATATAGATCGCTCTCAATTCTAGGTATTCACCAAAACCAAAGCCAATTTTTCCGCCAGCAGAAAAAGCATCTTTAAAGCCAGCGTGTTTGTCAAAGAAAGTGTAATCAGCCACTGGCGAAATGGTAAAACTGATGTCTTTTACTTGAGTATGTCCTACTCCAAAAGTACAAATTGTTAAAAAGGTAAGTAACTGCTTTTTCATATTTTTTTGTTATGGGTCTTGATTTTAAGTTGTTGTAAATAACTTTCTAATTTACAAAGCGTAGTTATGATAATTTTGTTTTTTGTAAAAATACAACATTATAATATACAACTTTTCTGTGAATATAACAACAACTATGGTATGAAATTTTTGAGATGTTTGTGGAAACAAATTCAAAAAATCGAACAATATTGGTTTATTATATCCGAAAGCAGTTAGAAATTAGTTAAGTAAAAATACAATAATATTAGTAGTATTAGGGGGTTTCATAGTTCCAGTTTTAATGCTTTTCCTAACTTTTTTAATATTGTTTAACCTGTTGGGTATAATTGTTCAAATCGTCAATGGTAGTGTTTTTTGTGGAGTAAAACGGAACAAAAAATGGATCAAGAACCGTTTTTTAATACTAATTTTCTAGTTCTCGATATAATTTTCTGTCGAAAAAGAAACTGATGAAAATTATTATTAAAAATTAATTACACAAAAACGGGTTAATGTTCAATAATAGTGTGGAGTTGCTTGAAAAGCGTAAAATTTTCGTACTTTGTTAGAATCTATCAAAAATAGTGTCATAACTTTACGCTAAACATTTTAATAATGAAATATTTCCAATTAACCATTTTGTTCCTAATAAGTTGTTCAGTAAATGCACAAGTTAATGACTCTGGCGAGATAATTATTTCGAGAAAAAATCTAATTTCCATACTTGATAAATTCAAAGAAACTGCTCCAACAGTTCTTTATTTGGACTCTACGGAGAATCGTTTTTTAACCTCTAGCGCTATTTTTACAAAAATAGACAGTACTCAATTCAAAATTGTAGAGTTACAACAGAGTTTAAAAATGTTGCACTCAAAAATAGATTCTTTGAATGCCCAAAAAAACCAGTCGATTGTGATGTCACGTAATTTTGATGAAAATTATAAATCTAATAGAGTAAACACTCAAAGAGATACTGTGTGGAATAGAAGTCAGGGTTCTGTAATTTACGCGACTGAAAAAGTAGCTACAAATAAAACAAGCCTTGATGAAAGCAAGGGAAATATCGACCAACTCAATCAAAAGATAGATCGATTGATAGCCCAACAACTCATTATGGAAAGTGCTATTTTATTGATTTCAGCACAGAAACCAAAAACGGTAACAGATACAATAATCATCAAACCAAAAAAGGATATAGATGAGAAATTGGCTTTAAAAGAAACGCCAACAATAGCTGAACCGACAATTGAAACTGTTGTAGAACGTAAATCAGAACCTGTTACAACTCCCGAAAAAGTGTCAGAAATTAGTGATTTTGAAAAGTTAATCGTTCTTTACAGCAATTATAGTAAAGCTATTTATTTTGAAAACAACTCCATCACGGTTGCTAATGACACTGCCTCAGAAACACTCTATGGTATAATCCAAATCCTGTCTCAAAACCCCACGGTAGACGTTTACCTCAAAGGATTTGCAAGTAAATCCGGTAGCAAAGCGTACAACGAAAAAATTTCATTGGCCAGAACATTAGAAGTCAAACAGCATCTCATAAGTAGGGGTGTTTCACCAGACAGAATTTTGTCCTACAATCCGGGAATCGACTACGAAGCATCGACTCCAGCAGAAGCACGTAGAGTTACGATAAGTTTTATTGTTAGAAAGTAAAAAAACGCAAGAAATCCTTCGGTATACATTATAAGTGAATTTTATCGAACTGCATTTAATGCTATTTGATGGTAAAATTTACTGGAATATTTTTGATTTAATTTTATCAGGTTGAGCATAGCGGTCTAGCCCCTTTCTAGTTCATGCCACAAATAAATCTCGATTTACGCCTGTGCTGTGCGAAGTCTGAGGGTTCGATTTGACATCAAATCAAACTAGTATTTTTCAAAAATGAAATGATATAAAATAAAAATTGGTTAAGGTTTGTATTTTGTCAATAAAAAATTAATTCAAGTCCTTAAATCTAAAAAAACAAAAATCCCGTTTCAAATTCATGAAACGGGATCTCCTATAAATAAACCTTTAGTAAACTAAGATCTGATTACTCTTTTTTTTCCTCACGTGGAGGTCTTGGCATAAGTGCTTTTCTAGACACTTTTTCCTTTCTAGTTTTTGGGTCTAATCCTAAGTATTTCACTTGGAAAACATCTCCCATTTTGACTACATCAGAAACATTTTCTGTACGTTCCCAAGCAAGCTCAGATACGTGCAACAATACTTCGTTTCCTGGAGCGTCTGTATATTCTACAACTGCACCAAAATCCAACATTTTGATTACTTTTACTTCGTATGCTTCTCCCATTTGTGGTTTGAAAATGATAGAATCGATTTTTGCTAATACAGCAGCGATTCCGTCAGGATCAGTCCCAAGGATTTCAACAACACCTTGTTCGTCTACTTCGTTGATTACGATAGTGGTACCAGTAGCTTTTTGTAATTCTTGAATTACTTTTCCACCAGGTCCAATCAAAGCACCAATGAAAGCACCAGGAATAGTTCTTGTAATGATTTTTGGAGCGTATGCTTTAACATCTGCTTTTGGCGCAGCCAAAGTTTCGATTAGTTTTCCAAGGATATGCAAACGACCGTCACGAGCTTGCGCCAATGCTGCTTCCATAATCTCGTATTTCAAACCGTCAATCTTGATGTCCATTTGACAAGCAGTAATTCCTACCGAAGTTCCAGTTACCTTAAAGTCCATATCTCCTAAGTGATCTTCATCACCAAGAATATCAGACAATACAGCAAAACGATCTCCGTCAGTAATCAATCCCATTGCAATTCCAGAAACGGGACGAATCATTTGGATACCAGCATCCATTAATGATAATGTTCCAGCACAAACAGTAGCCATAGAAGAAGAACCGTTTGATTCTAAAACTTCGGATACTACACGAATGGTGTACGGACAATCAGCAGGAATCATATTTTTCAAAGCTCTTTGAGCTAAGTTTCCGTGACCTACTTCTCTTCTTGAAGTTCCTCTTAAAGGACGTGCTTCACCAGTTGAGAAAGGAGGGAAATTATAGTGCAAATAGAATTTTTCTTCACCTTGTTCTGATGGAGAATCAATTTGGTTTGCTTCTCTAGAGGTTCCTAAAGTGGCTGTTGCCAATGCTTGTGTTTCTCCACGTGTAAACAATGCTGATCCGTGAACCGATGGTAAATAATCTACTTCACACCAGATTGGTCTGATTTCGGTAGTTTTTCTTCCGTCTAAACGTGTTCCTAAATCTAAGGTTACGTTACGAACTGCTTCTTTGTTTGTTTTGTAAAAGTATTTAGAAACTAAATCACCGTCAGCTGCTAATTCTTCTTCTGTAAACAGAGCTTTAACTTCTTCTTTTACAGCATCAAATGCAGCAGTACGTTCTTGTTTAGAAGAACCTTTGCTTGCAATAGCGTAAATTTTATCGTAAGATGCAGCTTTTACTTTAGCGTAAACAGCTTCGTCTTCTTTTTCTCCTTCGTACGTGCGAACTTCTTTTTTACCAAAAGCAGCTTGTAAACGCAATTGAGCAGAAATTTGATTTTTGATGTGTTCGTGAGCAAATTTAATTGCTTCTAACATTTCTGCTTCTGAAATTTCTTTCATTTCACCTTCTACCATTGCGATAGAATCCATAGAAGCTCCAATCATCATATCGATGTCAGATAATTCTAATTGTGCACGGCTTGGGTTGATGATGAATTTTCCGTCGATACGACCCACTCTAGCTTCAGAGATTAATGTTTCAAAAGGAATGTCAGACAATGCTAATGCTGCTGATGCTGCTAAACCTGCTAATGCATCTGGCATTACATCTTCGTCATAAGACATTAACTGAATCATTACTTGAACTTCTGCATGATAATCATCTGGGAAAAGTGGACGCAATACACGGTCAACTAATCTCATTGTTAAAACTTCGTTATCACTTGGTCTTGCTTCTCTTTTGAAGAAACCACCTGGAAAACGCCCTGCTGCTGCAAATTTTTCGCGATAATCTACCGTAAGTGGTAAAAAATCGATTCCTGGACTTGCTTTTTTTGAAGAAACCACTGTTCCTAAAATAACAGTTTTTCCTATTCTTACTACTACAGATCCATCTGCTTGTTTGGCTAAACGACCTGTCTCGATTGTGATGTTTCTGCCATCACCTAAATCGATACTTTCTACAAATAATTGTGGAATCATAAATTTAATTTATTAGTTAAACATGGGTTCTAGTTGTGTTGTAGTTGTTGTTTTGCGTAGTTAATGCCTAAAACCCAATGAAAAACCGAACTTTTTTTATTTGTCAAATACTATGACTGTATGGAGAAGTCTTGATTCTAATCCCTTTTGTGTCAGGACCGAAATAGAATTGTTAGACTCTAAAAATGTAAAATAAAAAAGAGGCACTTTCGCACCTCTTTTATATTGATTATTTTCTGATATTCAATACTTTGATAATTTCACGGTATCTGTTGATTTCTGTTTTCTTCAAGTAATCTAACAAAGATCTTCTTTTACCTACAAGCAATACTAACGAACGCTCTGTATTGTAATCATGACGATTTTTTTTCAAATGCTCAGTTAAATGAGTAATTCTGTACGTGAATAAAGCAATTTGTGCTTCAGCTTTTCCAGTGTTTGTTTTTTCTCCGTGTTGTGCGAAGATTTCTTCTTTAATCTCTTTAGTTAAATACATTCCAATATTTGTTTAATGATTTTTATGTATGCCATACATCTATTGTAAGACGGGTGCAAAAGTACTATTTATTTTTCGAAACAAAAAGCTTTTATGAATATTATTGAATTTTTGGGGAAGCCCTAATAAAAAAACGCATTTAATTTTTCAGCCCTATTTACTTTAATGTGAGGGGTAAGCTATACATTACTCTTACATTTATACCCTTCATTTTGCCCGGTATCCAATTTCTATAGCTTTTTAGAGTTGTAATTGCTTCCTCATCTAGTCCATAGCCCAAACCTTTTATTATTTTGATCTCGTCGATACTCCCATTTTTATCGACTACAAAAGTTAAATAGATTTTACCTGAGATTTTATTTATATCCGCTTCTTTTGTTCGTCTCATATTGTTTCCCATGTACCTGTAAAAATCATCTATTCCTTTTTTGGGCTTGGGTTTCGAGAACATTTCTTTATATTGATATTCGATATTATTGGAGTCAATGCTGACACCTGAAACGAATTTTCCGTCTTCATAAAGTTCCGTATAGCTACAATTTAGTCTGTTGCTATATCCTTTCCAAGTTCCATCATGAAATCCGTTTTTTATTTTTCCGCTTTCATGATTCCCGTCACTAGAATATTCATAATCTCCGTTGCCGTCAATTACTTTTTGGACATTTTCTGTATTCCAAAATTGATTAACACTAATTTCTGCTATAGATCCATTTTTATTTTCTAGGTGTTCAATTTCTGACTTAATCTGCCCATTGTCATACCAGTCAAACTGTTTGCCTCTTGGTGCGGAGTTTACATAATTTATCATGGATTGTTTATTTCCATTTTCATAATAAAATAAAAACTGACCTTCTTTACTTAGATAATCTTTGGATTTAGAGGTTCCCTTCATTTGTAATTTTCCAGATTTATAATAATCCTGAAAAAGATATAAGTCTTGGTCTACGTTGTAGCTCTTGATTATTCGATAATATTTATGGTTGGCCTCCGTAGTTTCGTTCCAAAGGGAATCCAAATAAATTTTTTTGCTAATAGGAGCCTGAGAGAATGATAAAACTGGAATTAAAAGAAATAGTATAAAATGTAATTTTGATTTCATAAAAAATGTAATTTTGATTTCATAAATAGTTTAGATTGAAAATACAATTATTTTAATACAACTTTGCAATTCTCGCATTCACAAATTCTAGGAAATCTTCATCCTCTTTAGTAAATGGGTCTAAGACATGACTGTCAATATCAATTTGCCCTATATTTTCTCCATTGACAAAAAGGGGTACTACGATTTCTGATTTTACGGTAAAACTACAAGCGATGTAGTTATCTTGCGCTGCTACGTCAGGAACCACAAAGTTTTCATTAGAAACAGCCACTTGGCCGCAAATCCCTTTTCCAAAAGGAATTACAGTATGATCTGTTTCGGCGCCTACATAAGGGCCTAAGTGTAATGTTTTTGATTCGTGATTGGCAAAATAAAACCCAACCCAATTGTAATAGGAAATGGAGTTGCTAAGCAATTGACAAACTGATAAAAGTTTTTCGTCTCTTGAAAGACTTGTGTTTAAAGTTATTTCGGTTACTTTTGGCTGTAATTCTTGAAATGTCATCGTTTTTAATTTTATTTATGCAAAAGTATTTAAAGCCCGTTTCAAAAATTGCATAAATTTGTTAAAAAATAGATTTTGAAAAAATATTTTATTCTCTACAAACCTTTTTTGTTTTTCCTAGGTGCTTTTTTTTTGACTTATATTGTGCTGACATTTTTTTATCAGCGCTATCTTAACGGTTTTGAAGAAAATCAAATTGATTCTGTTACAAGAATGGTAAGTGAAAATACCCAACAAGTGCTGCGGTTTTTTAATGATAGATCTTCAATCGAAGAAAGTGCTGCGCATCCTTATATGAAGTTGTTTTATAACGAAAAATATGTTGCCCGCATTGTGGAAGGCTGTAATGCAGTTAGTGTGATTATTTTGTTCATCTCATTTGTGGTAGCCTTTTCCGGAAAACTGAAAGCTACATTGCTTTTTATCTTTGGCGGAAGCCTGCTTATTTATGTCTTGAATGTTATTAGAATTGCAACTTTAAGTGCGCTTATTTATTATTTTCCAAAACAGGAGTCGTTTTTACACGAAGTCCTTTTTCCTTTGTATATTTATGGTGTCGTTTTTATTTTGTGGTTAATTTGGGTTCGTAAATTTTCAAGATATGCTTCAAAAGATTCTGAATAACAAACTAAGAATAATACAACTCCTTTTTTTGGTTGGATTATTAGTGCTTGTTCGCACTTTTGAAAACCAATTGTTTTACGATCCTCTTTTGGATTTCTTCAAAAAAGACTTTGCTAAGTTAAGGCTGCCAAGTTTCAATTCAACCCAATTGTTTTTAGGATTATTGTTTCGCTATACATTGAATACCTTGATTTCTTTGGGTATTATCTATGTTTTTTTCAAGGACGTAACAATGGTTAAATTTGCTTTCGTCGTTTATTATTTTTTCTTCATTATTCTAGTTCTTGCTTTTTTCTACATTGTTTACTTCGTAAATGAGTATACAAACTGGGTTTTGTTTTACGTTCGTCGGTTTTTGATTCAACCTATTTTTTTACTGTTGTTTGTTCCGGGGTTTTATTATCAAAAACAAAATAAGTAGCCTTTTTTTTCGTATCTTTATTGATGTAATTTTTTTGTATCAAATTGATAAAGACATGAAAATAGTCAAGCATTCTGGGTTAATTGTAGACTTTAATCCTGATAAACTTAAAAACTCACTAACAAAATCTGGGGCTAGTGCTAGTGTCATTGATGACATTATGAAAAAGATTCAAAACGAA
Organism: Flavobacterium sp.; assembly: GCA_017995345.1. Lineage (GTDB taxonomy): Bacteria > Bacteroidota > Bacteroidia > Flavobacteriales > Flavobacteriaceae > Flavobacterium. The sequence goes on along the minus strand of JAGOJA010000045.1, from coordinate 11,507 downwards.
ATTTATGAAGGGATTTCTACTAAGAAAATCTACAAAATGGCATTTGCTTTATTGAAAAAAAAGGCTAATTCTCATGCGGCTCGCTATAATTTAAGAGAGGCGATTCGTTTATTGGGTCCTGCAGGTTTTTTCTTCGAAAAGTATACAGCGCGACTTTTTGCTTCAGAGGGATATGCAACATTAATGAATATGATTTTGTTCGGTAAATGTGTGTCGCATGAATTGGATGTTCTAGTCAAAAAAAACGATGTCATTTCTATGATTGAATGCAAGTTCCACATGGGTAGAGATCTTGCTTCAGATGTGAAAGTTCCTATGTACATCTTGTCTCGATTTAATGATTTGAAAGATAGAAAACATCCTGTTTTTACAGAAAAAGATATGATTTCTAAATGTTGGATTGTCACTAATAATCGGTTTACTTCGGATGCAATTGATTTTGCAAAATGTTCTGGATTGAATTTGTTAAGCTGGGATTATCCAGCAAACGATAATTTAAAAACGAAAAATGACAGTAATGGATTGTATCCTGTCACTTGCTTAACCACTTTGACCCTCGCCGAAAAAGATAAGCTATTGATTTTGGATGTGATTTTAGTAAAAGAAATAATAAATAATTCTGATTGTTTAGAAAAAATTGGGCTGAGCTCCAATCGTAAAAAAAATGTTTTAAGAGAAGCTTCAGAATTGTGTGAGTACATTTAAAAAAACAGTGTTTCTAAAATAGTTCAATTTAAATCTGGTAAAATGAAAGTCAAATTTATAGGTGCTGCGGGAACTGTAACTGGTTCTAAAACATTAATCGAAAGCAATGGAATTCGGATATTAATTGATTGCGGATTATTTCAAGGGATAAAACCTTTGCGAGAACTTAATTGGGATCCTTTGCCTGTTTTGCCTTCCACAATAGATTTTGTGTTGCTGACTCATGGCCATCTAGATCATTGTGGCTGGTTGCCTAGGTTAGTAGATCAAGGTTTTAAGGGTAAAATATATTGTACTAGTCCCACAAAAGATATTGCAAAACTAATTCTATTGGATAGTGCTAAAATCCAGGAAGAAGAAGCCGAAAAAGCCAATGAAGGAAAATATTCTAAACATGAAATTGCTGAACCACTTTATAATGTTGCTCAGGCAGAAAGAGTTTTTCCACTGTTTAGAGTAATAAAAATAAACGAACCAGTTCCTTTGGATGCCGAAATTGAAGCCGTTTATACGAATGCGGGACATATCCTGGGTGCTTGTAGTATTGCATTAACGCTTGAAAACAAAACCTTAGTTTTTTCTGGCGATATTGGTCGTGATAATGATGTATTGATGTATCCACCAACAAAACCTACAAAAGCTGATTATATTTTTCTCGAAAGTACCTATGGTAATCGCATTCATCCTGATACAGATGTCAAAGCTGAACTCGAAATGTATATTAACAATACAGTCAAAAAAGGCGGTACTATTATTATTCCCAGTTTTGCAGTAGAGCGTGCACAAATGGTTATGTATTTATTATGGCAACTCAAAGAAGAGAAAAAAATCCCCAATATCCCCTATATTATTGATACCCCAATGGGAATCAGTGTATTGGAAATTTTTCAAAACAACAGGAAATGGCATAAATTACCAGAGCATGAATATATTGCCATGTGCAAAATGTTTACTATGATCAGGGATTATCAAGAAACTATTGATACTATTTACAACAAGCAATCTAAGGTAGTCATTGCCGCTAGCGGAATGATTACGGGTGGGCGAGTACTAAGTTATTTAGAAAAGTATATTGGTTTGTCAGAAACTACCTTGATTATTATTGGTTATCAAGCTGAGGGAACACGTGGCAGAAAATTATTAGAAGGGGCCAAAGAAATTAAAATTAGAGGTAAATATTATCCGGTATTGGCAAATATCCTAGAAATAGAAAGCTTATCAGCTCATGGAGATCAAAAAGATTTACTCAACTGGCTTTCAGCCTTAGAAAACAAACCTACAAAAGTGTTTTTAGTTCATGGAGAGAATGCTGCATTAGATGAACTTCGTATAAAAATCAATGAAAAATATGGTTTTGACTGCAAAATTCCATTGATGGGGCAAGAATTTGAATTGTAATTTTAACATGAATTTAGCTTTTGAAGTTTAATTAAATCACTAGTTTTGCTGCATGAAATTCAAAGGATACATTTGTCTTCTTGTTGCTTTTTTTCTATTGGTTTCCAATATGGGATTAGCATTTAATATCCGTTATTGTGATGATGAGATTACTTCAGTAACTCTTAAGACACCGATTCAAGATCAAAAATTAGAAAAATATTGCTGTGGTGTTGTTGAAATCAAATCACACTGTTGTAAAAATAAAGAGATTAAGTTTCAAAAGAAAACAGATAATTTAATTCAAAAAATTGTTTCTTTTCATACAGATTTCATATTTTCATTAGAAGAATGGAATCCTGCTGTTTTTTCATTTGTTTTAAATTTTAAAAATAGCCAACCCACTTCGTATTATTGCGATGCAAACGCACCTCCTTTTTTTAAATTATACCACCAATTTATTTTTTACGCCTGATTTTAATGTTTTACTAAAATTTGAATCACATTTTTGTGATTTTACCTTTTTATAACATTAAAAAACAATCATGCAAAAACAAATTTCAATACTTTTATTGTTCTTTTTTTTTACTTTTAATTCATTTTCGCAAGATACTTTGCAGGAGATAAAAGTACGAGGCAATAGTAAAAGTTTAAAAAAATCATATAGCCTAACGGCAAATACTACAACGTTAACAAGCAAAGAATTACTTAAGGCTGCTTGTTGTAATCTGGCAGAAAGTTTCGAAACGAATCCTTCAATCGATGTCAATTTTTCAGATGCTTTGACCGGAACGAAACAAATAAAAATGCTTGGATTAACAAGTCCTTATCTAATGATTACAGAGGAAAATATTCCTTCGGTTCGCGGTGCTTCTCAAGCATACGGATTGTCATTCACACCAGGAACTTGGGTCGAAAGCATTCAAATTACAAAAGGAGCCGGAAGTGTAGTCAATGGTTTCGAAAGTATTTCGGGCCAAATAAACACTGAATTAATAAAACCAATCAGCGATATTCCGTTTTTTCTCAATGTATATGGTTCAACAGATTCCAGATTTGAATTAAACACGCATTTCAACAAGAAACTTTCGGATAAATGGAGTAGTAGTTTGTTTGTTCACGGAAACACAAGAGTCTCAAAAAACGACATGAATGACGATGGTTTTCTAGACAATCCATTGGCAAAACAAATCAATGTTTTAAATCGTTGGCAATATACCAATGCCGAAAAAGGCTGGGTGAGTTTCATAAATTTTCGGTATATGGATGATAAAAAACAAACTGGCGAATTAAATTTTGACTCTGATAGAGATAGAGGAAAAAAGTATTATTGGGGTTCAGAGATCAATACGGAACGATTTGATGTTTCTGCTAAATTGGGATATGTTTTCCCAGACATGCCGTATCAGAGTATCGGTTTTCAGAATGCTTTTAACAGTCATGATCAAGACTCTTATTTTGGGTTAAACCAATATAATATTAAACAAAAAAGTTATTATTCGAACTTAATTTTTAATTCGATTATCAATAATACGATGCATAAATTCGCTACAGGTTTGAACTTTACGTATGACAAATACGGTGAGTTTGTCAATGTGAATGATTATAGTAGAATTGATAACTCGATCGGTGCTTTTTTTGAATATACCTATGACAACACAGAGGATTTTAGCGTAGTTCTTGGCGGTCGAATTGACAATCATAATCGTCTGGGGGCTTTTGCTACGCCCAGATTACATGTGCGGTACAATCCTTGGGAGAAAGGAGTTTTACGATTTTCAGCTGGCAGAGGAAAACGAGGCGCCAATGTTTTTGCCGAAAACCAGCAGCTTTTGGCAAGTTCAAGAACCTTTGAGTTTTTAGATTTCAATGGCAAAATGTATGGTTTGAATCCTGAAATTGCATGGAATTACGGATTGAGTTTTATGCAGGGTTTTTTGCTTTTTGGCAAAAGTGCTGATATTGGTTTTGATTTCTACAGAACTGATTTTCAAAACCAGGCAGTTGTTGATGTAATGCAAAGTCCGCAACAGGTTTTGTTTTACAACTTAAAACAGAAATCCTATGCAAATAGTCTGCAAGTAGAGTTTAATTATGAATTAGTCAAACATCTTAATTTGAGGACAGCTTACAAATACTATGACATTCAAACGGATTATTTATCAGGGGGGTATCAAAGACCATTGCAGGCAAAACATCGTTTCTTTGGAAATTTAGGCTACGAAACTCATATTGCAAATAAAGGAAAACAATGGAAGTTTGATTATACGTTCAATTGGCTCGGAAAACAACAATTGCCCAATACAGCTACAAATCCTGCAAAAGATAGGCTAGCTGAATATTCACCTTCATTTTCTGTAATGAATATGCAAGTCACTAGGACTTTTTCTTCTACCTTTGAGATATACATTGGCGGAGAAAATATTGGTAATTATAAGCAAGACCATGTTATATTGGGTAATAAAAATCCATTTGGACCTACTTTTGATGCGTCAATAGTTTATGGCCCAGTTTTTGGGCAAATGTATTATGCAGGTTTGCGCTTTAAAATTAAATAATCTTTAAATAAATTAAATAATGAAAAATATAGTAGTAGTATTGTTTCTGGTTTTTGTTGGGTATACAGGTCATAGTCAAGAAGTTAAAAATAAAAATGCTAAGGTTGAATTTTATGTGAATGGTAATTGTGAAATGTGTAAAAAGAGAATTGAGAAAGCGGCATTGAGTGTCTCAGGTGTGAAATCTGCCGATTGGCATATGGATTGTGGGACTTTATATTTGATTGTAAATGAACAGAAAACCAATGTTGCTGCAGTTCAGAAAATTATTGCAAAAGCAGGTCACGATACGGATGGAGCCAAGGCCTTGAAAACGGATTATGAAAACCTACATGGTTGTTGTCAATATGAGCGAAAGTTATAGTGTAAGGAAACCAAAGTGAAAGCTTTGGTTTTTTTAGTAATAGACTTTCCTGGGGTTTTGAAAATAAAGTTATATTGATAGCTTAAAAATACTGTTTTGTATAGCACTAAAATTATGATTGTCGTAAACGAAAATTGATTGTATATGCTAGCGTGTTTATTGTGCTGATTTAATTAGTTAATAAAACTGTAAAATAACATCATAAATTGTGGTTAAGGCATTTTTTCCGTACTTTCACGCACGAATAATTTTAGCATAAAAAAACCAAAGAATGAACGATTTTGATTGGAAGAATTTAATTGACCCACTTTTTTATATTCATTTTGATATTAATGGAATTAAACTGGGTGTTTATATAGTTTTGTTTATTGTATTTGCAGAAACGGGTTTGTTTGCCGGTTTCTTTTTGCCAGGAGATAGTTTGTTGTTTTTAGCGGGAATTTACAGCCGGGAATTAATAGAGAATATCTTAATTATTGATAATGATTTTGTAAATGTTATTCTTCTAGCAACGCTTGTGGCTTTGTCAGGAATCTTAGGAAACATTGTTGGTTATTGGTTTGGTTCAAAAAGCGGATACTATTTGTACAACAAAGAAGATAGTTTTTGGTTCAAAAAAAAATACCTAGTTCAATCAAAAGATTTCTTTGAAAAATACGGTGGAAAAGCAATTATTTTTGCTCGATTCTTGCCAATATTTAGAACTTTTGCCCCAATAGTTGCGGGAATCGTTTCTATGGAAAGGAAGAAGTTTATGTTTTATAATATTTTAAGTTCATTTATTTGGTCTTATACATTAATATTTGCTGGACATTACTTGTATGGTTTTTTACTTGACAACTATCAAATTGATTTAAAACAACATATCGAGCTAATAGTATTAATTTTAGTTGGAATCACTATCTTGCCTGTGATTTACAAGTTCGGTAAAAAAACTAAAGAGGAAGTTTAGATAAATTACAGAACGCATAAAAAAACCGTCTCCATTAGTAGAGACGGTTTTTTTATGCGTTTTTTTGAAAGAATATATTTGATGAATTATTGTGAATTCTTCACTGCAACAATATTATAAAAAGCCTCCCAAATGGTTTTGGGAGGCTTGTAATTAGTATTACATCATTCCCGGCATACCTCCACCCATTGGGTTTCCGCCGCCGTTATCTTCTTTGATGTCAATTAACGCACATTCTGTAGTCAAGATCATTCCTGCAACCGAAGCAGCGTTTTCTAATGCTACACGAGTTACTTTTTTAGGATCAATAATTCCTGCTTTAAGCATATCTACGTATTCATCAGTTTTAGCATTGTATCCAAAATCGCCAGTTCCTTCAGCTACTTTAGCAACCACAACTGAACCTTCAAGACCTGCATTTTCAACGATAGTTCGCAATGGAGACTCTACAGCACGAGATACGATTTGGATTCCTGTAGCTTCATCAGCATTGTCAGGTGTGATAGTAGAAAGTGCATTTTTAGCTCTTAAAAGCGCAACACCACCACCAGCAACAATTCCTTCTTCAACTGCAGCACGAGTTGCGTGAAGTGCATCATCAACTCTATCTTTTTTCTCTTTCATTTCTACTTCAGAAGCAGCACCTACATAAAGTACAGCAACTCCACCAGCTAATTTAGCCAAACGTTCTTGCAGTTTTTCTTTGTCATAGTCAGAAGTGGTAGCTTCCATTTGACCTTTAATTTGGTTCACACGATTTTTGATCATGTCAGCTTCACCAGCACCACTTACAATTGTAGTATTGTCTTTATCGATAGTTACTTTCTTAGCAGTTCCTAACATTTCTAAAGTGGTGTTTTCAAGAGTGTAACCTCTTTCTTCAGAAATTACAGTTCCACCAGTTAAAATAGCAATATCTTCCAGCATCGCTTTTCTTCTGTCTCCAAAACCAGGTGCTTTTACAGCGGCAATTTTCAAGGCACCGCGTAATTTATTTACCACTAATGTAGAAAGCGCTTCGCCATCAACATCTTCAGCAATAATTAATAATGGCTTTCCAGATTGTGCAACTGGTTCCAAAACTGGTAATAATTCTTTTAAAGAAGATACTTTTTTGTCATACAAAAGGATGTAAGGACTTTCCAATTCTACTTCCATCTTTTCTGAATTGGTAACGAAATAAGGAGAAAGATATCCTCTGTCAAATTGCATTCCTTCCACAACATCAACATACGTGTCAGTTCCTTTGGCTTCCTCAACAGTAATTACACCTTCTTTTCCAACTTTTGCGAAAGCAGTAGCGATTAACTCACCAATTACTTCATCATTATTTGCAGAAATAGAAGCGATTTGCTTGATTTTTTCAGAATCACTTCCTACTACTTTTGCTTGTTTTGCTAAGTCAGCAACAATAGCTTCAACCGCTTTATCAATACCACGTTTCAAGTCCATAGGATTTGCTCCAGCCGCCACGTTTTTCAAACCTTCTTTTACTATTGCTTGAGCTAATACTGTAGCAGTTGTAGTTCCGTCACCCGCTAAATCATTAGTTTTAGAGGCAACTTCTTTTACCATTTGAGCACCCATATTTTCCAATGGATCTTTCAATTCAATTTCTTTTGCAACAGTAACACCATCTTTAGTAACATTTGGTCCGCCAAAAGATTTTCCAATAATTACATTACGACCTTTTGGTCCAAGAGTTACTTTTACTGCATTTGCTAATGCGTCAACACCGCGTTTTAATCCGTCACGTGCTTCAATATCAAATTTTATATCTTTTGCCATTTCTTGTTTTATTAAATTTTAGTTGTCTTAATACTTAATTCTTTCGACTTAATACTAATTATATTATCGCAAGAATATCGTCCTCGCGCATAATCAAATAATCTTTTCCTTCTAGTTTTAATTCAGTACCAGCGTATTTTCCGTAAAGCACAGAATCGCCAATTTTCACAGTCATTGTGTGTTCTTTTGTACCATTCCCAACAGCAACAACAGTTCCTTTTTGTGGTTTTTCTTTTGCTGTATCTGGAATAAAAATCCCTGACGCAGTTTTTGTTTCAGCTGCAATGGGTTCGATAAGAACTCGGTCTGAAAGTGGTTTGATGTTTAAAGCCATGATTTTATATTTAATTTATAGTTTTAATGAATGCTTATTGGATGTCAGAAATTGTGCCAGCCTACTAAAACTGACACATTTGCTTAAAAAAAATGCCAGCTTTGACAAGCTGGCATTTTTAAAATAATATATATAATTTATTTTGCTGGAGTTGGTACAGCAGGTGTATTTTGTACAGGTGCTACTGGAGCAGTTGTAGGAGCATTGTCTATGATTTTTGAATCAGTGTCACTTAGTGTTCCTGTAAAGCTTAAGCTTGAAAGTAAAATTAGTGCAATTAGAATAGTTGCTAATGTCCAAGTGCTTTTGTCTAAAAAATCAGTTGTTTTTTGTACCCCACCTAACATTTGAGAACCTCCTAAGGTAGAAGATAATCCGCCACCTTTAGGGTTTTGAACCATGACAACTACGATTAATAGAAAACAAACTATAGTTATTAAAACTAAAAAAATTGAAAATGTGCTCATTGGTTTAATTATTATTATGTTGTAAAATCTTAATATCCGATATGCGGTCTGCAAAGAAACTACTTTTTTCTGGATATTTCAAAATTAATATCTCATATGCTTGAATCGCTTTTTGATATTTTTTTTGTTCTAAATAAACGCGCGCTAAAGTCTCAGTCATTAGGTAAGAATTATCTTCTTTGTTTATGTCAAAAGTGACCGAGAAAGGCACTCCGTGTTTTAAGGGGGAAATCTTAGGGCTAGTTTCAATAAACTTATCGATTAATTCTATTTTTTTTCTTTTATCAACATCTATTTCAGGCTCAGTTTGATTTTCTTTCCCTCTTTCGATAGGTTGAATCCGCGAAAGTTGAAGCCATTCTTGAAAGGAATGTTGTTCTTCTTTTGAAAAATCCAACGGCTTTCCAATGGCTAATTTTTCTTCAAGTGTTTCTGAATAATCCTCTGATTCAATGGGTGAAGCTTCTTTTATAGAAGTTAGAATAGATTGTTCTAAGGCATTTATTTTCAGTGCTGGTTTATCTTCAGAAACAAGAATTTCGCTATCTATTACTTGAATATCTAGAATTTCTAGTGCTTTTCTATCATATAAATTTTTATGAAGCGCAGTAAATGTATCTGATGTGATGAAATCAAATAAAATAGCTCTGTCTGTTGAATGTGTTGCAGTTTTTTTTAAAGCCGCATTGTATTTGAAACTATTTTGATTGTAAAGTCCTTTTAATTGAATTGCTCTAGCACTTTGAAAATAGGGAAATTCTTCCAATACTTTTTCCAAAGCTTCTGTTTGCTTTTCATGGATAGCATCGGGTTTGTTAATCAAATAAGTATAGTCGGTTACATTCATTTTTTGAGTGTTCAATGTTCAGTAATCAGTGTTCGATTTTTTGTGCAGCTAACTAAATACTTCATCTTTTACCATTTAGCCAGTGATTCGTTGAAAATATCTTGTGTTATTCTTTCGAAAATATCTTTCAAAGCTGAGTTTAGTGTGGCTCCTGTTAATTGTTGTTCCGCAGGATAATCATAGTAAAAAGAGAATGATTTTTCAAAATCATCTGCTTCTTTTTTCTTATTCGTAAAACGGACATTTACCCTAATGGTCAGACGGTTTTGAGCGGCTCTCTGATCTGCGGTGGCTGTCATTGGACTAATTCTATAATCTACAATTTCGCCTTCGTATGTCAAATCAGCGCCATTTTTGACCAAGTTCAAATTGGTTTGGTTCTGAATTAAATCTTGCAATTCTAATGTGAATGTTCGGTCAATACCAGGCTCAATCAATTCCGCATTATTTTGAAAAAAGCCAACTTGAAATGTTTTGGCATCAATTTTACCAGTTCCGGTAAAGTTGTAAACCGAGCAACTGTTGATGCTCAATGTAATTATTAAAAGCAGAATTAGTTTTATATGTTTCATTTTTGATTTTAAAAATTGCTTCGCTGGTTTATTAATGCTTGGGTCAAATATATTCATTTTCAATCAAACCATTTATATCATTGCGTCTTTGTAAAAAAATCACAAATCAAATTGCTTGATTTTTCTGTACAAAGTTCGCTCTGAAATGCCCAATTCATCGGCGGCGGCTTTTCGTTTTCCTTTATTTTTCTCTAGTGATTTTTTAATCATTTCAATTTCTTTTTGTTCTAAACGCAAGGTTTCTTCTTCCTCGACAGTTTCGGCAAAAAGATAATTGTCATCATTCTCTTGGTATAAATCATCATTGTTTAGAGATGTAATTAAGGGGCCTCGTGGTTGTTCTTCAAAATCTATTTCACTATCGCTCTCTTTTGAACCATATATTTTTTTAATCAAGTTTTGATTCGTCTCTTGCACTTTTGAACCTCCGTTTTGAATCAGCTCCAATGTTAGTTTTTTCAAATCATTCAAATCACTTTTCATGTCAAAAAGTACTTTGTACAAAATCTCTCTTTCGGTACTAAAATCGCTTTCGCTTTTTTTGTCTTTAATGACCGAAGGTAAATTATTTCCCTGTACTGGTAGATAGGACTGCAAAGTTGCCGCTGATATATCTCTGTTGGTTTCTAAAACGGATATTTGTTCTGCTACATTTCGTAGTTGTCTTACGTTTCCACTCCAACGAAACTTTTGTAATAGCTGAACGGCATTCTCATCCAGTTTTAAAGGGGGCATTTTATATTTATGTGCAAAATCAGCCACAAATTTCCTAAACAATAAATGAATGTCTTCTTTTCTATCGCGCAAAGGAGGTAAAGTAATATCTACTGTGCTTAAACGGTAATATAAGTCCTCACGGAACTTTCCTTTTTCGATAGCATCAAACAAATTGACATTGGTTGCAGCCACAATTCGCACATCTGTTTTCTGTACTTGCGAAGAACCTACTTTTATAAATTCTCCATTTTCAAGAACTCGCAACAAACGTACTTGTGTGGTTAGAGGTAGTTCTCCAACTTCATCCAGAAAAATGGTTCCTCCATCAGCCACTTCAAAATAACCCTCACGAGTTCCTGTTGCTCCGGTAAAAGCGCCTTTTTCATGTCCGAAAAGTTCACTATCAATAGTTCCTTCTGGAATTGCACCACAGTTTACAGCAATGTATTTCCCGTGTTTTCGATGCGAAAGTGAATGTATAATTCTGGGGATATTTTCTTTTCCGACTCCGCTTTCTCCCGCTACTAATACTGTAATGTCAGTAGGAGCAACCTGAATGGCTTTTTCTATAGCACGATTAAGCTTTGGGTCATTCCCAATAATCTCAAATCGTTGTTTTATAGCTTGAACTGATTCCATATATTTTTCTTTTTTTTGCCACAGATTAAAAAGATTCTCACAGATTTACTTAATTTTCTTTATAAAGCATATCTTTTATATTGTAAAGATTTATTTTGAAAATTAACTAATAATCCAACCTCTGAATCTGCTAATTTCAAATAGTTTAAAATTTGTGCAATATGTTCGTTGCAGAATTCTTTTACAG
>JAGOJA010000005.1 GCA_017995345.1 Flavobacterium sp. | reverse complement strand
ATAAATTAGTGGTTATCACAGGGCTTTCAGGTTCTGGAAAATCAAGTTTGGCCTTTGATACTTTATATGCTGAAGGACAACGTCGTTATGTAGAAAGCCTATCTTCCTATGCAAGACAATTTCTTGGCAGATTAGATAAACCAAAAGTGGAATATATTAAAGGAATTGCTCCTGCGATTGCTATTGAACAAAAAGTAAATACCACAAACGCCCGTTCGACAGTAGGAACTTCAACTGAAATATACGATTACATCAAATTACTTTTTGCCAGAATTGGACGTACTTATTCACCTATTTCTGGTCGGGAAGTCAAAAAAAACACAGTTACTGATTTGGTTACCGATGTAAAATCTTTTGAATTAGACAGCAAATGGTTGCTCCTTGCTCCCATTCATCTGGAAGAAGGGCGAAAACTGGAAGACAAACTAAAAGTGCTTTTGCAACAAGGTTTTGCCCGAATATTAGTGAATAATGAAATGGTTCGTTTAGACGATCTTCCGGATTCATTAGACAAAAAACATCTTTTTCTAATCATTGACCGAATTGTGGTTAAAGATGAAGAAGAGTTTTACAATCGATTGGCTGATGCCGTGCAAACTGCTTTCTTTGAAGGAAAAGGAATTTGCCATTTGCAAGAATTAAACTCCGATAAAAAGCTTTCGTATTCTAATAATTTCGAATTGGACGGCATTACATTTCTGGAACCCAATGTTCATTTATTTAGTTTTAACAATCCTTATGGCGCATGTCCCGTTTGTGAAGGTTATGGCAATATTATAGGAATTGATGCCGAATTAGTGGTCCCAAATACCACTTTATCCATTTATGAAAATGCAATTTTCCCCTGGAGAGGAGAAAGCATGAGTTGGTTTCGGGACGAATTAGTGAATAACGCCTATAAATTTGACTTTCCTATTCATAAACCCTATTATCAATTATCCGAAGATCAAAAGGAATTAATTTGGAATGGAAACACCTATTTTCAAGGTTTAAATGATTTCTTTAAAGAACTAGAGGAAAAAAATTATAAAATCCAAAACAGAGTGATGCTTTCTCGTTACAGAGGAAAAACGAAATGTTACTCTTGCAAAGGAAAACGCTTGAGAATTGAAGCTTCGTACGTTAAAATCAATGAAAAAACAGTCTCAGATTTAGTTGATTTACCTATTAAACATTTGGTTACTTTTTTTAAAAATATTGATTTAGATCTTTATGAAAAACAAATTGCGAAACGCTTGCTGGTGGAAATCAACAACCGCTTGTCCTTTTTAACCGAAGTAGGACTAGATTATCTGACATTAAACAGGAATTCAGCAACGCTTTCGGGCGGAGAATCACAGCGCATCAATCTAGCGACATCTCTTGGAAGTAGTTTAGTAGGCTCAATGTATATTCTGGATGAGCCAAGTATTGGTTTACACCCAAAAGACACAGAGCGCTTGATAAAAGTATTGTTGTCATTAAGGGATTTAGGAAATACAGTTATTGTGGTGGAACACGATGAAGATATCATGAAATCCGCCGATATGATTATTGATATTGGGCCGGAAGCAGGAACTTTAGGCGGACATTTAGTTGCTCAAGGAACCTACTATGAAATCCTAAAATCGACTTCACTTACTGCGAAATATCTGAACGGAGATTTAGAAATTACAGTTCCTAAAAAACGACGATTATTTAAGAATTTCATAGAAATAAAAGGAGCCCGAGAAAACAATCTACAAAATATAGATGTTACCTTTCCTTTGGATGTTTTAACGGTGATTACAGGAGTTTCAGGAAGCGGAAAAAGTACACTTGTCAAGAAAATCCTTTTTCCAGCGATGCAAAAAAAACTGGAAAACGTGGGTGAAAAAGCGGGGCAGTTTACTGAAATAACTGGTTCTTTTTCGCAAATTAAACATATTGAATACGTTGACCAAAATCCAATAGGAAGAAGTTCGCGTTCTAACCCAGTGACTTACATTAAAGCGTATGATGATATTCGGGAATTGTATGCCAGAGAAAAATTATCAAAAATAAGAGGATATCAAGCCAAACATTTCTCTTTTAATGTAGATGGAGGAAGATGCGAAACCTGCAAGGGAGAAGGTTCTATAAACGTAGAAATGGTTTTCATGGCCGATGTACAATTGCCATGTGAAACCTGTAGCGGAAAACGTTTCAAGAAAGAAGTTCTAGAAGTCGCATTTGAAGGAAAAAATATCCACGACATTCTCACCATGACTATTGATGATGCGATTGCCTTTTTCATAGCACACAAACAAACTAAAATCACTCAGAAGCTACAACCGTTGCAAGATGTAGGATTGGGCTATGTTCAATTAGGACAATCGTCATCAACACTTTCCGGTGGAGAAGCACAGCGTATAAAACTCGCTTCATTCTTAGTAAAAGGTGCAACGAAAGACAAAGCATTATTTGTTTTTGATGAACCTACAACCGGATTGCATTTTCATGATATCAAGAAATTATTGGCTTCCTTTGATGCATTGCTAGAAAAAGGACATTCGATTATAGTTATCGAACACAACCTTGATTTAATAAAATGTGCCGATTGGATTATTGATTTAGGTCCTGAAGGCGGAGAAAATGGCGGAAAATTATTAGCGGTAGGAACTCCAGAACAAGTTGCAAAAATAAAAGAATCTGTAACTGGGAAATATTTGAAAGACAAATTATAAAAGGATTAGCCCATATAACAATTTTCTTCAAAAGCATTTCCATCTTCATCAATTGCTACTAGTATCTTTTTAGCTTTTGAGGAAACTTGTGTAATGTATATCCAAACTATAGACCAAAGTCCAAGAGTTGCACAAAAGATACAAAAATTGAATACGTGGTTAACTTTTTGTTTTTGTTTCATTAAAACAGCGTAAGGCAACGTATCGTTTCGTTCTACTATCACAAAGCCATTATTAGTTTTATCATCTAGAATAGATGAAAATTTAATCATATTCTCATCAACTGTGTAAGTCTTGCTTTTCATAATCATTATGATAAATTATCCTAAGGTATAGTTTAGATAATCAAATATTAATAATTACAAAAATAGTGGCATTTTGAAAATCTCACAATACCCACTTTTAGTGATATTTGCATTTAAAATTGAGAACTGCAAAGCACAAAAAAAATCAATCTAATTTTTTTTCAATTTCATAATAACCGCATCTAAAGCTTGATTAATTTCTATGGATATAACAAATTTATAGTTGATATATACATATAAAAGGGTAACCAAAATTGATTTTAATCCAATGCTTATTATGGGGTTAAAAGGAAATTCCCAAAAATAAAACAACAAAAATATTCCGAAAGTAATTGCTAGCGAATACAAAGTCTGTTTTGTAAATGGGTACAAATGCATTCGTTTGACTACAAAAAGTAGTTTAGCCAAACTATATAGTGTAATTGACAACAATGTAGCAATCGCAGTCCCTGTTATTGCATATCTCGGTATAAAAAACATATTTAATCCTACGGTTAAAAAAACAAGTAATAAACCTAAAAATAGAACCATACGGTAATATTTTGAATTGAAAATGATAGCGTTATTGTTTCCTAAAATCAAATCAAAATACTTAGAAATCCCTATCAAAAACACGACAAGAATTCCGCCGCTATATTCTTTAGGAACCATTACATACAACTGATTGATATTGACAAAAATACATAGCATTACAAAACCTCCCACTACTTGCAGATTTATTGAGGTTTTTTTGTACAAATCATTTAACGCATCATGTTTATCCTCATGCATCAATTTTGCCGTTATGGGATACGTAATCTGATGCATGGCACGACTAGGAACTGCGATAACAGATGCTATATAAGTCGCAACTGAATAATACGCAATGTTCTCAATTTTAATATACTGATTCAGCATGATCTTATCAATGTCCAACAACATAACTGCAACACTACCTGACAAAATAATGAAAAAAGTATATACTAAAACATCGTTCACATTTTGAGGAATAGAGAACTGAAAAACTGGTTTTTTTATGCGGAAAGCATAAAACATGGTTACAATAAAAGCCAGAAAATAAATAAGAGCAGTAACATAAATAAATTCTGCAACGGTAATCCATTTGTAATAAACACCTATCAAGGCAAATAAAGAAAACAATCGGAGCCCTACTTCTTTAATAAAATTCCCAAAAACCGAATGCATGTGAACTCTAGCCCAAGCATAAAAAATTTCGAAATAAGCCATACTTAGCCCAATAAATGGAATAAGCCACAAATAATCCTTAACTACAGGGTTTTCTTTACTCAAGTATAATGCAATAGGCTCAAAAAAGAACAATCCAATCAATGCTAAAGGAATACACAACAATAAAGGAATTAGTACTGTAAATGATAAAAACTTGGAGCGTTCTTCCTCAGTTTTATATTGGGTATAAAACTTCACCAACGTGTTTTGCATACCAAAAGCCAATAAAGGCATGATAATATTAGCCCAAGAAAGTATGTAGTTTGTTAAGGCATAAAATACCGTTCCTAAAAAAAACGGATACAAATAAAGGGTGTTTATCGCGCCAATTCCAAAACCCAAATAGGTAATTATTGTATTCTTTAAAGATTGATTTAATACTATTCCCATTATTATTTCATTGCGAGAGACGAAGAAATCTCACTTTTAATTTACATTTTATTAAGCAATTCTACCAAATTCCTTGTTAGGTTTCTTCTAGAATAGTTCTGCAAGCCGACTCCATTTGACTGTAATTTCCCTTCCAAAAACTGATTATAAAAGTCCAAAATTACTCTTTTTAACTTCAATTTCTCTGAATAATCAAAAAATACACCTGTGTTTGTATTGGTAATAATTTCAGAAAAATCAGAATCCCTGGGGCCAATTGCAATAATTGGTCGGTTTGATACCATATATTCGAATAATTTTCCGGGAATAATGCTTTTAGTATCTGCTGAATTAATTTCGATAAGTATTAAAACTTGAGATTTTCTTTGATGCGCAATCGCTTCTACATGCGAAACATAACCTAAATTATTTAGATAAACATTTAACCCAAATTGTTGTATCGTTTCTAAAACTTCTTGGCTGACCGCACCGATTAGTTTTATTTCTAAATGCGATTTAAAATCTGGAATTTCAGTAATCAATTCGACCAAACTCTCCCATAAAATCAGCGGATTTCGCTCAGACAGAAAAGAACCAATATGTGCTAAACTAAACTTTAAATCTAAGGTTTGTTTTCCCACTTCTTCTGTATCATACCCATTAGTTATTACAGAAATTGGCTTGCTCGTAATTGCTTCAAATTCGGTTTTAGTAGTTTTACTCGTTACTATAATGGTATCGGCTGTATTCAAAACCTGACGTTCTAAAGCTTTGTGTTTTTTGGCTGCAAAACGTGACAATCGCAAGGATTTATGATAACCAATAGTGGTCCACGGATCTCTAAAATCAGCAAACCATTTCAGATTTAATTTTTGTTTTAATTCTAATCCAATAAGGTGCAAACTGTGCGGAGGTCCCGAAGTTACAATCGTATCAATAGTATTCTCAACAATATATTTCTCCAAAAATGCCACTGAAGGTTTTACCCAAAAAACGCGTGCATCCGGAATAAAAAGATTTCCGCGAATCCAAAGAAAGGTTTTGTCCAGAAAGGATTGCTTTTTCTGATTAGGAATAATTCCAGAACTTATTTTTTTTGTTTTATTTTTCGAAAAAAGAGACGCCAATTGATACGGTTCAAAAATGGTGTGTTTTAGAATAATAGCTTTATCTGAAACTTCTTTAACCAACTTTTCATCAACAATTGGGTAGGTGGGATTCTCAGGAACGTAAACAATAGGTTGAATCCCAAAATCAGGCAAATACTTAACAAACTTTAACCAACGCTGAACACCTGGTCCGCCAGCTGGAGGCCAATAATAGGTAATTATTAAAATTTTTTTTGGTTCCAAGTTCAAGGATTTGTTTTAATAAGATAATTTAAAGTCAAAAATCAGAATTCGTTAACCAACAATCTTAAATCTTTTTCTTTCTTTCAAAATAAATTCCACCAGCTAAAAGCAATAACATTCCTATAGAACTAATCAATGTAATCATGCTTCCTGTTTTTATAACTTGAGGCTCAAATTTGAATTCGATGGTGTGTTTTCCCGCAGGAATATTTAAACCTCTTAAAACATAATCAACTCTAATATGGTCCACACTTTTTCCATCTATGTAGGCATTCCATCCTTTTCCATAATACATTTCGGAGAAAACAGCCAATCCTTCATTTGCATTATTAGAAACATATTTCAAATAATTAGGTTTGTAAGTTTCTAGAATTATCCTTGCCGAATTGTCTTTGGCGAAAGCCGTATTTTTAATTTTAAAATCGTTGCTATTTACAAGCGCCACATTTTTAGAATCCAAACCTTTTAATGCTTTCATTTCCTCATCAGCAGAGTTTACCAATTTTACTTGACTTACAAACCAAGCATTTCCATTTGCTTTTGGATTTGAAGTTGGGAATTCTTTGCCTGTTTTATCGGTTTGAATCACATATTTCACATCGAGCATATTCAAAACCTCCATGTTATTATTGGCGATTTGATAATCGAATAATTGCTGCATTCTTCTCGGTTTTACTGCACTGTATCCTCCAATTGATTTATGAAAATAAGAGGCTCTGGCGCTAGATAAATTTCCTGAAACCTCAAAAACTCTATAATGCGAGGTGTCTTTTAGTATTTCAGCATCCGAAGGCGTCTCTTGAAAAGGAGCCTCAACTTGACTTCCTCTAACGAAATCTTTTGCAGAAACGTAATTTTTATCCACAAAAAACAAGTCGGAAACCATTAGTAAACCTACGATAATAATTGCTGTATTCTGAGCTACTTTTTCTTTCATCGAAAGCCATAATACTCCTGAAACTACAATAATAAAGAAACTGGAACGCAACAAATCAGCACTGTACAAGCTCATTCTGTCTTGTTTTAATGCATTGACAAATTCAGGACCATAGTTTTCTTGAAAATAGGCATCGCTACCTCCAGAAAAACTGAACATACTTTTGCTAAAAAACAAAATCAAGAAGATACCCAAACCTAAAATTGTTGTTTCATATAGGGCCTTCCATTGTAGTTTTTTATCTAACGTAAAGAACGATTGGAGTCCCATAATTGCTAATACTGGAAAACACAATTCAAGAATAACTTGTATAGAAGAAACGGCTCTAAACTTATTATACATTGGAACAAAATCAATAAAAAAGTCAGTCACTAAAGGGAAGTTTTTTCCCCATGATAGTACTAATGCAACAGCTGCTCCAGATAAAAAAACATATTTTATTTTGCGCTTATCAATGAAAAGTGCCATAATTGCTAAAAAGAAAACTACAACTCCTATATAAGCTGGAGCTGCAACAATAGGTTGATCCCCCCAATATGTAGGCATTCCTGAAACAAAATCAGTTGCCTGATCCTCTGGAACTCCCTGACTTATCATGAATTCATACATATTACTATCTTTTCCAACCGCTTCATTATTAGAACCGCCAAAAAGTCGTGGCGCAATAAGATTAAAACTTTCTGCAATCCCGTAACTGTACTCGGTAATATAATCGTAGGTCAAAGCGCTACTGCTTGAATTTGTAGAACCATCAGGATTATAGGTCAATTCGCTTTTTCCACGTGTGCTAAAATCAGCATATTCAGCTGTTGCCAATAGATTAGTAGCATTTGTACCTATAGCAAACACACCTGCAACTCCAAGTATCCCAATTGAATACAGGAGTCCTTTATAATTTTTATCTTTAAGAAACTGATAGCTATAATAAGCGGAAAGAATCAATAGAAAAATCAATAAATAATAAGTCATTTGGAAGTGATTCGCATTAATTTCTAATGCTGACGCTAAAAGTGTAACCAAACCTCCAAGTATATATTTTTTTTGAAATACCAGAATAAATCCGGCAATGACCATAGGCATATAAGCAATTGCATGTGCTTTGGCATTGTGACCCACTCCAAGAATAATGATTAAATAGGTAGATAATCCAAAGGCTAATGCGCCAAAAAAGGCTTTTAAAGGATCAACCTTCAATACCAACATCAAGCCATAAAACCCAAGGAAATATAAAAATAAATAATCCGCAGGACGCGGTAAAAATCGCAAGACATCATCTATTGCACCAATATAATCGTGCGGATATTTTGCTCCTAATTGATACGTTGGCATCCCACCAAACGCGGAATTAGTCCAAAACGGCTCAACATTATCCGCTGCTCTAAAGTCGTTTTGTTCCTTGGCCATTCCGGTGTATTGCACAATATCAGACTGGAAAATTTGTTTTCCTTGCAATACTGGATAAAAATAAAGGACAGAAATGATAACAAAACCAAGTATGGCAATGGCGTGCGGATAAAACCTATTTATTATTTTCAATTTAAAAAAGTTTGGATTAGAGTAAAAAGCTTGTTAATAACGGCAAACTTAATCTATTTCTTCGTAATCAACATAATCACCCACTTTTTTAGTCTCACGTGGTTTTTTAACGTTCTCCGTATTGTATATTATTTCGTCCTTACTTTGCGTTTTCTTCCAAGAAGTTTGTTGCTGATATTGTTGTTGCTGTTGTTGCATGTTTTGCCCTGCTTTTTGAACTACTTTTTTAACAAGTAAAGGCAAGAATAATTTTGCCAAAAATCTAAAAATGTAATAGAAAGCAATGATATAAAAAAGTGCTTTTATAAAACCAGTAAAAGAAGCTGTTTGCATAAATGTGTAATTTTTCACAAAATTAATAAATCCAACGTTCAAAATTAAAATATCATTCTTAAATAAATAATAAAATATAGTACATTTGAAAAGCATTATTACTTTTTTAACTAAAACAAATAATATGTTCAAATTCAAGACTTTACTTATTGTTCTCGTTTTCGCAATACCAACTCTACATTATGGTCAGTATACAGATGTCATCAATTCAAATAGACCCGGTGAAACAATGTCTGCTTTTTCAGTAGGAAAATCTGTCATCCAAGTTGAAACTGGAATTTATGGGATAAAACAAAACCATAATCTATTGAATTATGACTCTAATGGATTTGGAGCTGATTTTATGCTGCGATGGGGTTTATTTAAGGAGCAACTAGAATTAATTGCTGACTTACAATATCAAAATGAAGAAGTAACCGCTCCGTTTATCACAACTAAAAAAGGGGCTCTAAAACAAACCGTTTTAGGAGCAAAATACTTGATTTACGATCCGTTTAAAAATTACGAAAAGAAAATTAATTTATACAGTTGGAAAGCCAATCGCGCTTTTAATTGGCATCAATTAATCCCAGCTGTTTCAGTATTTGCGGGAGCTAATTTTATTTCCAAGGACAATCCTTATCTGTATTCATCAAATTATCCAAATTCTTTTTTACCCGAATCCGGCCTATCACCAAAGGTTATGTTGATTACCCAAAACCATTTGGGTGACGGAAAATGGGTATTTGTGACTAATATAATTGCCGATTATATTGGAACTGATTTCCCAAGTTATGGCTATGTATTAACTTTAACAAGAGGTTTTAATGATAAATGGTCTGGGTTTGTAGAAAACCAAGGATATAAAAGTGATATATATAGCGATTCAATTCTTAGAGGTGGAGCAGCATATTTATTAAACAAAAACATGCAACTTGATGCATCTATAAGTACTAATTTCAAAGATACTCCTTCAGTTCTTTATGGTGGCGTAGGTGTTTCCTGGCGCTATGACGGTAATTATAAAGAAATACGAATAAACAAAGTCAAAGGAGCCTCAAAAAACCAACGCAAATAAAAGGTAAAGAAGGGATAAACATAGAATTAAAAAAATATAATGATTACAATAAAAGAAGCCATAACAAAAAGTGAATTAACTGATTTCGTCAAATTTCCTTTTTCTTTATACAAAAACAATAAAAACTGGGTTCCCCCAATAATTGCTGAAGAAGTCGAAGGATTTGACAAAACTAAAAATCCTGCTTTCGAGACTGCAGAAGCCTATTTTTACGTTGCCAAAAAAAATAACGACACAGTTGGTAGAATCGCGGCAATCATCAATTGGAGTGAAGTGAATGATCAGCAAAAGATGAAAGTGCGTTTTGGCTGGTTTGATGTTATTGACGACATTGAAGTTACCAAAGCACTTTTAGAAAAAGTATATGAATTAGGTCGAAAAAATAATTTAGAGTATATCGAAGGTCCAATGGGTTTTTCAAATCTAGACAAAGTAGGTGTTTTGACAGAGGGTTTTGACGAAATGGGTACCATGATTACCTGGTATAACAATCCCTATTATGCCACACATTTTGAACAATTAGGATACGTTAAAGAGAAAGAATACATAGAAAGTAAATTTCCTTTTGGGAATGTAAAGCCTGAATTTTTTGAAAAGGCAAATGATCTAGTCAAAAGAAGGTATCAATTGAGTCCGCTTAATTTCAAAACGACCAAAGAGGTTATGCCGCATGTGGACAAAATGTTTGATTTATTCAATAAATCGTATGCTTCTTTATCCTCCTTTGTAGCCATTTCAGATACGCAAAAAGAATATTTCAAGAAAAAATATATCAGCTTCATCAATCCTGAATTTATCAAATTTGTAGAAGATAAAGACCATAATATTGTTGCTTTTAGCATCGTGATGCCTTCCTTTTCGGAAGCGTTACAAAAATCAAAAGGGAAATTATTTCCGTTTGGTTTTTTGCATTTGCTGAAAGCAAAAAAGCAAAGTAAAGATGTACTTTTCTATCTTATTGGAGTTCTTCCTGAATACCAAAACAAAGCAGTTACAGCAATTATTTTTAAAGAATATTACGAGACATTTAAAGAAAAAGGAATTATTAATTGTTTCAGAACCCCTGAATTAGCTGATAACTTAGCCATTCATAATTTATGGAAACATTTTAATCCAGTAGTTCATAAACGCAGGTGTACTTTCAGAAAAGATCTTAAAAAAGAGTAGTAATTATCCGTTTTCTAGTAATCAGTTGCTAAATAATATACAAACGCAATCGAATTTAGAAAGTTGTCGTTATAAATCAAACAAAAAATCCATCCCAATACTATACATCGAGATGGATTTTTTTATATTTCTAACGGAATACCTTAATTAAGCATCTAAATCAACCGTAGTTCTGCTTGCAATTTCTTTGTAAGTACCATTTTCTAATTTTTCACGAATCGCTTCAAAAGCCGTTAATGTTTCGTCAATATCTGATAAAGTATGAGACGTTGTAGGAATCATTCTCAACAAGATAATCCCTTTTGGAATTACAGGATAAATCACAATCGACAAGAAAATCCCGTAGTTTTCTCTTAAATCATTTACCATAATCATTGCTTCTGGCACACTTCCCTCAAGATATACAGGAGTTACACACGTATTCGTGTCTCCAATATTAAAATTACGCGCTCTCAATCCACTTTGCAAAGCATTTACATTTACCCAAAGTTTATCTTTCAATTCTGGATGATTACGCAACAATTCCAATCGTTTCAAAGAACCAATTGTTTGAATCATTGGCAATGCTTTGGCAAACATTTGAGAACGTAAATTGTATTTCATATAATCAATAATGTCTTTATCAGCCGCTATAAAAGCACCAATATTAGCCATCGATTTTGCAAAAGTCGAAAAATAAACATCAATTCCATCTTGACAACCTTGCTCCTCACCTGCTCCAGCACCTGTTTTTCCAAGTGTTCCAAAACCATGTGCATCATCTACTAACAAACGGAAATTATATTTTTCTTTCAAGGCAACAATTTCCTTCAATTTTCCTTGTTGTCCACGCATTCCAAAAACACCTTCAGTAATAAAAAGGATTCCTCCTCCCGTTACTTCGGCTAATTTTGTAGCACGCTCCAAGTTTTTTTCCATACTTGCAAGATCATTATGACGGTATGTGAAACGTTTTCCCATGTGCAAACGAACCCCATCAATGATACAAGCATGCGCATCTACATCATATACAATTACATCATTTTTAGTAACCAAAGCATCAATTGTCGAAACCATCCCTTGGTAACCAAAATTCAATAAATAAGCTGATTCTTTCATTACAAAAGCAGCCAATTCATTCTCTAACTGCTCGTGATATTTAGTGTGACCACTCATCATACGAGCTCCCATAGGGTAAGCTGCTCCGTATTGTGCAGCTGCTTCCGTATCTGCTTTACGAACTTCGGGATGATTAGCAAGACCTAAATAGTCATTCAAACTCCAGTTCAAAATATCTTTTCCACCAAACTGCATTCTTGGACCTAGTTCACCTTCTAATTTAGGGAAAACAAAATAACCTTCTGCCTGTGAAGCCCATTTGCCTAACGGCCCTTTGTTGTTTTGAATCCTTTCGAATAAATCTTTTACCATAATATATCAAGTAATAATTTTAATTTTAAGAAGTTGCAAAAATAATTATTTAAACTTTATAAAAGACTTGAAAGTAAATTTATTTTTCAAGCTTTATCATAATGAGTATCAGGAGCTATTTCCTGCTCTACTCTATATCTTTTATGCCGAAAAAACAAATCGGCACAAAAGGATACCGTTTCGATCAGGGCTAAAAAACGATTCCAATGATAAACTTTGTATATTTGAATCGTAGAAAACATAGTTTAGTTCTAATAAAATAAAAAAATAGTTGCAAGAATTACGCAAAGATAATGTAGTTACTACAGAAACAGCAGAGAGAATTCAAGATTATTTTCATCAAAGAGAAGAACTAAATTTATGCGCTACTTGCTATAAAAAATGGAGAAACGGTCATCAAAGAGCTACACATCAATGAAGTTTCGATTACAGATTTAGCAAACAAAAAATAAAGAAATATCAATTTAAAAGATTTTTTCTACCTTTAAAGTAGAAAAACGCAACAATATCAAAAAAATGTCACAAGATACAAAAGAATTAAAATTAGCCGTTCTCATTGATGCTGATAACGTTCCATATAGTAATGTAAAAGGAATGATGGAAGAAATAGCTAAATTTGGAACACCAACCACCAAGCGTATTTACGCAGATTGGACTAAACCAAATGCCGGAGGTTGGAAAAGTGTTTTATTGGAACACGCAATCACACCAATTCAACAATACAGTTATACCGTTGGAAAAAACTCTTCGGATTCAGCGATGATTATTGATGCTATGGACTTATTATATTCGGGTAAAGTAGATGGTTTTTGTATCGTTTCCAGTGATTCTGATTTTACACGTTTGGCAATTAGACTTAGAGAATCTGGTATGAAGGTTATTGGAATTGGAGAACAAAAAACACCCAATTCCTTTATTGTTGCTTGCGATAGATTCATTTATATCGAAGTTTTGGATGGAGCAATCAAGAAAAAAGCCAAAAAACCTGCAACAGATACGAAAAAACTAGTGGAGAAACCAGTTGGAAAAACCGTTGAAAAATCCCTAAACAAAATAGACACACATACCATCGAACTTATTGAAACCACGATAGAAGATATTTGTGATGATGACGGCTGGGCATTTCTTGGCGATGTGGGAAACCTTATTGTAAAGAGAAAACCAGAATTCGACCCAAGAAATTATGGTTTTGCTAAATTAACTCCAATGCTAAAATCATTAACTGATATTTTAGAAATTGATGAAAGAGATTCAGATAAAAAAGGAATCAAACACGTTTATGTACGATTGCGATTTAGTTAATTAATTTTCTAACACAATCATTTGTAGTTATCGCTAAAATGGAAGCATTACTATTATGTAGACCAACTTTGTTCTTTAAATTTAGTAACTAATTAGTTTTTAGCGCAATCCAAATTTATAAAAAGAAAAAATTCCTTTTAAATAATTAGCATTAAAAGCCTAAAACATTTAATATTCTTAGTATTTTAGAGGTTTAAATCCTTTTTTCGATGAGACAAAATTTTTTCATTTCGGTACTATCGTTACTAATTATTACAGCGGTAATTTATTTCTATTTTAATGTAGGACTGTTGTTTATGTTTGTTTTAGTTATCTTGTTATTGATTGGCTTCTTTAATAGTACACAACACAAACATGCGATTCTAAGAAATTTTCCTGTTTTGGGTTATTTCCGACATTTATTTGAAATGATAGCACCCGAGATTCAACAATACTTTATAGAACGTTCCACTGATGGAAAACCTTTTTCAAGAAACGAGCGTTCACTCGTGTACCAAAGAGCCAAAAACATTGACTCTAGTACTCCCTTTGGAACACAACTAAATTTAAATCAACCCAATTACGAAGGAATCAAACATTCTATTTTCCCCGCAATAGTCAATGAAGAGCTTCCTCGTGTTTTAATTGGCGGAACGGATTGCACACAACCATACGCTGCGTCATTACTAAATATTTCTGCAATGAGTTTTGGTTCCTTGAGCGAAAATGCAATCATATCGCTCAACAAAGGAGCGCAAAAAGGGAAGTTCTATCACAATACTGGCGAAGGAGGTTTAACCCAATTTCACCAACAAGGAGGGGATATATGCTGGCAAATAGGAACTGGATATTTTGGCTGCCGCGATGATAGAGGCGGTTTTGATGAAGGAAAGTTTACTGAAAAAGCAAATTTACCAGAAGTAAAAATGATTGAACTCAAATTATCACAAGGCGCAAAACCAGGTCACGGAGGCGTTCTTCCTGCGGCAAAAAATACGGTGCAAATTGCTGAAATAAGAGGTGTTTTACCCCATACAACAATCCTTTCGCCACCCAACCATTCCGCTTTTCACGATATTAAAGGTTTGATTGCCTTTATAGCAAAATTACGACAGCTGTCTAACGGAAAACCAATTGGTTTTAAACTATGCATTGGAGAAACCCGTGAATTTGAAATGATTTGCCAAGAAATGATTGCTCAAAATTGCTTTCCTGATTTCATCACCGTTGATGGTGCCGAAGGAGGAACTGGCGCTGCTCCACTAGAATTTGCAGATGGTGTAGGAATGCCATTTGAACCAGCACTTATTTTTGTCAATAAAACATTGGTTCGTTTTGAACTCAGAGACAAAATCCGTATTATTTGTAGTGGCAAAATTATATCTGGCTATTCGATTCTAAGAGCCGTTGCACTTGGAGCTGACATCTGTAATAGTGCACGTGGATTTATGTTTTCATTGGGTTGCATTCAAGCGTTACGATGTCACAATAACACCTGTCCTACAGGAGTAGCGACACCAAACAAAATGCTGATGAAGGGATTAGTAGTAACGGATAAAGCAGAACGCGTTTTCTATTTTCATAAAAACACCTTACTCTCCGCTAACGAACTTCTTGCTGCAGCAGGCAAAAAAAGCTTTGCTGAAGTTGATATAAATATATTTATGCGTGGCGATGAATTTGCCCATTTATCCGATTTATACTTTCCTGATAATTTAAAAAGCGTTAGAAAGCACTAACAACAAAAAAGGAGGCCTAGTTAAAGACCTCCAATTGTCAATTTCGATTTACCATTATCAACTTTACCGTTCAGTACAGTTGACTATCTGAATATTATCACCATAAACTGGCAAATTATTCAAGTGACCAATCAAAACTACATTCAAAGATACTATTAAAATACAAATAAAATCATATTTTAACTTTGATTTAACATACTGACTTACAGTGTGTTACAATTAATCTATTTGTATTCAATATGTTTCTTAAACAAACCTTTCAAATTTAAAATTGATTAAATATAAAACGTTGGTATTACAGTGCAAAAAACATAGAAAATGTATATTTGAAAATTAAAACTAAAAAAAATGAAACTCGTTTTTGCTTCAAATAACAAAAATAAAATCCTAGAATTACAAAATATGCTTCCTGAAACTATAACTATTTTGAGTTTAGAAAGCATTGGTTGTACAGAAGAAATTCCTGAAACTGCTGCTACTATTGAAGGAAATGCAATCCAAAAAGCAAATTACATTACTAAGAAATACGGATATGATTGCTTTGCAGATGATACCGGACTGGAAGTGGACGCTTTGAATGGTGAACCAGGTGTTTTTTCCGCACGCTATGCTGGAGAACAACGCAGTGCTGCTGATAATATGAATAAACTATTGGAATCCTTATTGGAAAAAAAGAATAGAAATGCACAATTCAAAACTGTTATTGCATTAAATTTAAACGGGACGCAACGTCTTTTCACAGGAATTGCAAAAGGCCAAATCACACCCGAAAAAATTGGTAATCAAGGTTTTGGTTACGATCCAATTTTTCAACCAGAAGGATTTACGGAAACATTCGCCCAATTATCAGTAGACCTAAAAAATAAAATCAGTCACAGAGGAAAGGCAACGCAACAATTGATCAAATTTTTGACAGCCCCTAAATAACGAATGAATACAAGATTATTTATAACAAATTATTTAATTCTAAGTCATAATTTCAAACTAAATTACCCAAATCTAAACAATAAACCAGAAAATAAAAATATAACATTCTGATAATCAAATCGTAATAAATTATTAAATCTTAAAATAGCATTAGTTTATATGAATTAAAAACTGTAATTTTGCACCCTATTTTAAAAATACATATGAATAAATTTGAACAATTAGGATTGAGTGAGTCGTTACTGAAGGCGATTTTAGATCTAGGATTTGAAAGTCCGACCGAAGTACAGGAGAAAGCGATTCCCCTATTATTGGAAAAAGATACAGATATGGTTGCGTTGGCTCAGACAGGGACAGGGAAAACGGCAGCTTTTGGTTTTCCAGTTATTCAGAAAATTGATGCCAACAACAGAAACACACAAGCATTAATTTTATCTCCAACACGCGAACTTTGTTTGCAGATTACCAACGAAATTAAAAACTACTCTAAATACGAAAAAGGTATTAATGTGGTAGCAGTTTACGGTGGAGCTAGCATAACAGAACAAGCGAGAGACATAAAGAGAGGCGCACAAATTATTGTGGCGACTCCAGGAAGAATGCAAGACATGATTAATAGAGGTTTAGTAAACATCTCTCAAATCAACTTTTGTATTCTTGACGAAGCTGACGAAATGTTGAACATGGGTTTCTACGAAGATATCGTAAACATCCTTTCTACTACGCCAGACGAAAAAAACACATGGTTATTCTCTGCAACAATGCCTGCTGAAGTAGCACGTATTGGAAAACAATTCATGAAAGACCCAATTGAAATTACAGTTGGAGCTAAAAATTCAGGTTCAGCAACCGTTTCTCACGAATTTTACCTTGTAAATGCACGTGACCGTTACGAAGCTTTGAAACGTTTAGCTGATTCTAATCCAGACATTTTCTCTGTAGTTTTTTGTCGTACCAAAAGAGATACGCAAGCTGTTGCTGAAAAATTGATTGAAGACGGATACAGCGCTGCTGCTTTGCACGGAGATTTATCTCAAGCGCAACGTGATGGTGTAATGAAATCTTTTAGAGGAAGACAAATTCAAATGCTGGTAGCAACTGACGTAGCTGCACGTGGAATTGACGTTGACAATATTACTCACGTAGTAAATTATCAATTACCTGATGAAATCGAAACGTACAACCACCGTTCAGGTCGTACAGGTCGTGCTGGAAAACTAGGAACTTCAATTGTGATTGTTACTAAAAGTGAATTGCGTAAGATTTCTTCAATTGAAAGAATCATCAAGCAAAAATTCGAAGAAAAAACAATCCCTTCTGGAATTGAAATCTGCGAAATCCAATTATTACACTTAGCTAATAAAATCAAAGACACGGAAGTTGATCATGAAATTGACACCTACCTTCCTGCAATTAATAGCGTTCTTGAAGACTTATCAAAAGAGGAATTAATCAAGAAAATGGTATCGGTTGAATTTAATCGTTTTATCAATTACTATAAGAAAAACAGAGACATTTCAAATCAATCGAACTCTGAAAGACGTGATCGTAACGATAGAGATGGTGCTCCAAGAGAAAACAACAATGGTGGTGCAACAAGATATTTCGTGAACATTGGTTCTAGAGATAACTTTGATTGGATGTCATTGAAAGATTATTTGAAAGAAACATTAGACTTAGGTCGTGATGACGTTTTCAAAGTAGACGTAAAAGAAGGTTTCTCTTTCTTTAACACGGATCCAGAACATACTGACAAAGTAATGGAAGTATTGAACAACGTACAATTAGAAGGACGTAGAATCAATGTTGAAATTTCTAAAAATGATGGCGGCGGAAGACGTGACCATAACGGAAGAAATTCAGGTGGAAGTTTTGGTGGTGGAAGAAGTTCAGCTCCAAGAAGAGAAGGAAGCTTTGCTCCAAGAAGAGAAGGTTCAGGCGGATTTAGAAGCGACAGAAATTCTGCGCCTAGAGAAGGTGGATTTGGCGGAAGAAGAGAAGGTGGTTTTTCATCTGACAGATCTAGAACTGAAGGTTCATCTGACAGAGCACCTAGACGTTCTGAAAGCTTTGGTGACTCACCAAGACCAAGAAGACCAAGAAGAGACTAACATATATTGTTAATTTTCTTATAATTATACTGGAACTACAAAATATTCAATCCTGTTTTATTACTTTTAAAGTTTTAAATCAGTTTATGAAATATTTTGTAGTTTTCTTTTTTTTAGTACTATCGGCAACTGCTTTTGCGCAAGTTCACGACCCCTCCCAAAAAGTTAATGGTATCATTCTGAGTAATACTACCAAACAACCTTTATCCAGTGTAAATATTATCAATATCAATAAAGTTAGGGGTGCAACCACTGATGCAGGAGGATATTTTGAAATAGATGTACAACTGAACGACACACTGCACATTACCAGCCTAGGATTTCAATCGCTACGTGTACGCGTTACCAATGACTGGATTAAAAATAAAAGCACCAAAATACAACTTACTGAAAAAGCCATTGCTCTTGAAGAAGTGGTAATCCGACCTTTCAATCTAACTGGCTATCTTGAAGTGGATACTAAAATTATTCCTGTAAAAGAAAACTATCGTTATAGTATTTCTGGACTAACACAAGGATATGAAGCTGGTGAATATTCTCCAAATGCCTTTGGGAGAGTTCTCGGTTCGATATTCAACCCAGCAGATATGTTGTATAATTTTTTTGGAAATAACCCCAAAGAGCTCAAAAAACTTAAAGAAATGAAGAAGGATGATACCGTGCGTAATCTTCTGGAATCAAAATTTGACAGAGAAACGATAGCGGTGCTTTTAGGTGTTGACAAAAATGAAATTGCCGAAATTCTGCAACGTTGCAACTACTCAGAATCATTTATAAAAACAGCAAATGATTTACAAATCATGGATGCTATTAGTGGTTGTTATGAGGAATATAAAGTGCTGAAGAAAAAATAAAAATTAGTACTCAATCAAAGTTTAGACTTATCTATACATTAGATCATTCCTCAATTCCGAAAGAAATTGTGGAATTTTATTGGTCACAGAAATAGTTTAAAACTATGCACTTTAGTGCATTTCTATTTCAGGTTCTAAAAAAATTTACCGCAGATTCGCATATTTTTTTTAGGTTATAATAAATCTGTGAATCTGCGGTTGATTTTTATTATTATAACCTTGGAGACTTTCAGTCTGCTAAACCAAAACTATGGACTTTCAGTCCATGGTGGTTTATTTTAAAGTGATTGCATTTAAATTTTAATCAAACTTAAAACAGTTAATAAAGCAAAATGTTTTTTCAATGTGTCTTTCCAAACTATTGATTAGGATTTCATCAAAAAAAGGGAACATATTAGGACAATAGAAATCGTGCATTGCCAACAAATCAATTAGACAGACTTAGTATTCGTAAAGCGCGCTTTTGCGAGTATTGGCGTCGTATTATAAATCATCGAGGGCGCTTTTTAAAATAATTTCTGATTACAAATCAAAAATATTACATACATTTACTTAAATGAAGAATTAAAAACAAAACCTAAATATTCCTATCATGGCAAAAAGTCAAGACGCAAAGAAAACTGCGAAAAAAGAGCCTTTAAAAACGGCTAAAGAAAAAAAAGAAGAAAAAAGAGACAAGAAGAACGCTCCTAAAAGAGACTAAAAATTAGTGATCAGAAAATAGTGTTCAGCGCTATACGAACTGAACACTAAAATCTGATAACTGAAAACTTTTTTATTTAACTGGAATAGTAGCTAAAATCTCCAATAAGAATTTCCAAAATTTCTGAGAAGAGGAAATACTCGCTCTTTCATCAGGAGAATGTGCACCATGAATCGATGGTCCAAAAGAAATCATATCCATATCTGGATAATTTGTTCCTAAAATTCCGCATTCTAATCCAGCGTGACATGCCACTACTTTGGGTTTCTCCCCGTTTTGTTTTTCATAAATTGGAACTAAAACATCTAAAATTTCAGATTCAGAATTTGGTGTCCAACCGGGATACGAACCAGAAAATTCTACTTCACAACCCATTAATTCAAAAGCAGAACGCAAAGCATTAGCTAAATCAAATTTAGAAGTTTCGACAGAAGAACGTGTCAAACATTGTACTGAAAGTTTCCCTTCGCCCACAATTACTTTTGCAATATTATTAGAGGTTTCTACTAAATCATCAAAATCAGCACTCATTCTGTACACTCCGTTGTGCGCAGTATACATTGATCTCACAAAGTAAAACTGAGCTATTGATGGCATTACTTTAGCTGGAGCTACTTCCACTTTTTCAAAGACTACTTCTAAATTTGGCTCTGTTGTTTTAAACTCCGCTTTGATTTCGTTTACAATTTGCTGCATGTCAAAAACAAAAGCTTCATCATAAACTTGAGCAATAATTACTTTAGCAAGACTTTCACGCGGAATAGCATTACGCAAACTTCCTCCTTTTATTTCGGAAATTTGCAAACCAAAATTATCAAAACCATCAAACAATAGTCTGTTCATGATTTTATTAGCATTTCCCAAACCTTTGTGAATATCCATTCCTGAATGTCCTCCTTTCAATCCTTTTACAGTAATTGTATATCCTACAGAACCCTCTGGAGTTTCATCCTCATCGTACTCAGCTGTAGCTGTCACATCAATTCCTCCTGCACAACCAATATCTATTTCATCATCCTCTTCCGTATCTAAATTCAACAGAATTTGACCTTGAAGAATTCCGCCTTTTAAGTTCAAAGCGCCTGTCATTCCAGTTTCCTCGTCAATGGTAAACAAAGCTTCGATGGCTGGATGTGGAATGTTAGTACTTTCTAGGATTGCCATGATAGCGGCAACACCAAGACCGTTATCAGCACCAAGAGTTGTTCCTTTGGCACGAACCCAATCCCCATCTACATACATATCAATTCCTTGTGTATCAAAATCAAAAACAGTATCCGAATTTTTTTGGTGTACCATATCCAAATGCCCTTGAAGCACAATCGCTTTTCGGTTTTCCATTCCAGCAGTTGCAGGCTTGCGGATGATTACATTGCGAATTTCATCTTCAAAAGTCTCTAATCCTAGGCTTTTTCCAAAATTTTTCATAAACTCAATAACACGCTCTTCTTTTTTAGAAGGACGAGGCACGGCATTCAAATCGGCAAACTTATTCCAGAGTGCTTTTGGCTCTAGATTTCTTATTTCTTGACTCATTTATTTTAGTTTGAAGTTTAACATTTACAAGTCCCAAAGTTACAAAGTTTATATTCCTTATGGTAGTAATTGATATTGTAATTATATTTACATTTCCAAAATTCAAACATTGAAAACAAAATATTTTCTTTCCTCCTTTCTATTTATCCAAATACTAATTTTGCAAATTATTTCCTTTTACCCGGAACAAATAGAAAATTGGTACAGCAATGGTTTTTATCCGTTAGTTTCTCTATTTTCGAGAACCATTCTGGGAGAAATTCCATTTTCTGTGGGAGACTGTCTTTATTTAATTCTTATTTTATTCCTTTTTAAATGGTTTTGGAACAAACGAAAAACATGGAAGTCAGAATGGAAAGACACTATTGTGAGTATCTTGAGTTTTGCTTCGGTTTTCTACTTTTTGTTTCATGCACTTTGGGCACTCAATTATTACCGTGAACCGCTTTTTGAAAAAATGGAGATTCAGAAAGACTATTCGGATGCTGATTTATTAGCTTTTACCAAAAAAATAATTGACAAAACCAATGCCGTGCAAAATCAGCTAACAAAAAACGACAGTTTGAAAGTGGTATTCCCGTATTCGCAAGAACAGGTTTTTGAAATGAGTTTGAATGGATATAAAAACTTAGCTGCGGAATATCCTTATTTTTCTTATTCCAAATTAAGCACAAAGAAATCTTTGATTAGCCTGCCATTGACGTATATGGGTTTTGGAGGCTATTTAAATCCGTTTACCAATGAAGCGCAGGTCAATTATCTTGGACCCATGTATAGTTTTCCGATGACAACAAATCATGAAATGGCACACCAGTTGGGCTATGCGAGCGAAAGTGAATGTAATTTTATTGGATTCTTAGCTTCCGTAAAAAACGATGATTTGTACATGCAATATTCGGGTTACAGTATGGCTTTGCGGTATTGTTTAGGCAATTGGCAAGCCCGAGACGAGACTGTTTTTAAACAATTATTAAAAACGGTTCATCCAGGAATTTTGAAAAACTACAAAGAAAGCGAACTCTTCTGGAAGCAATACGATACGATTATCGACAAGGGCTTTCACGCATTTTATGACCAATTCCTGAAAGTGAACCAGCAAAAAGACGGTATGGAAGGCTATAGCAAATTTGTGAATTTGATGGTGAATTACTATAACGAAAAGGAATTTTAGTGTTAAAGTTTGAAAGTCGAAAGCCAAAAGTCTTAAAGTAAAATGACTATCCATCTAATACTAATTTTAGAAACAGATTTGAATATAAACAAAGAGATAGAGCGAATTAAGAGTGCTGTTTAAATGGCATAATTTGGTCTTTATTGGATAAAAATAAAGATTGTATTGCATAGCAGAACGATAGTTTTTTTTATGAAATTATTCGCGTGTGCTCCTAAAAAAAAGCGCTACTTTGTAACAAAAACCACTATTGACTTACTAATGTATATATGAGTGATAATCTAGAACATTCTTTTGTAAAACAGTTGCAGGAAAATCAGAATATAATCCACAAGATTTGTAGATTATATACTAGTGGTGATGATGCACACAAGGATTTGTTTCAGGAAATTACAATACAATTGTGGAAAGCTTTTCCAAAATTTAGAGGCGACAGTAAATTTTCTACTTGGGCGTATCGAGTCGCACTAAACACTGCGATTACGTTGTACCGAAAAACGAAACGATCCATAAACACTATAGAATTTGAAGGACGACAACATTTCCTGAATGATGTAGAATATGATTATGAAGAAGAGGAACAATTGAAATTAATGTATAAAGCGGTTTACCAACTGAATGATATTGAAAAGGCGTTGATATTTATGTATCTGGAAGACAAGGATTATCAGGAAATATCAGAAACATTGGGAATTAGCGAGGTGAATGCCAGAGTGAAAATGAATAGAATAAAAGGGAAATTAAAAAAAATATTAAATCCATTAGAAATATGAAAGAGCTGGATTTATTAAAAAAAGACTGGCAGAAGAATGATAATTCTTTTGAGCAAGTATCAGAAATTGAGATTTATAAAATGATCCATAAAAAATCATCTTCAATTGTGAAGTGGATTTTGATTATAAGTGTTCTAGAAGTTATATTGTGGACTTGTCTTAGCTTTTTCTTTGACTCAGATGAGTATTTGAAGAAAATAAAGCACCTAGAATTTATTACCTATTTTGACATGTTGACGTACTTTAATTACGCAGTGATATTGATTTTTATTTATTTGTTTTACAAAAATTATATTCTGATTTCTACAACTGCTTCAACTAAACAATTGATGCAAGATATTCTAAAAACTCGTAAAACAGTTCAGTATTATGTTTGGTACAATTTAGCCATGCTTGTTTTTAGTTTGATTATTGGTTTTGTAATTGCATTTGCCTACAATCCTGAGATGGATACTTTAAAAAATCAAATTAATTCTAATGGTAAAGTGATGGTCATAACAATAGCATTTCTAGCCTTTACTACAGTTGTGCTTTTTGGATTGTTTTGGTTGTTTTATAGAGTATTATACGGAATTCTTCTTCGAAGATTGTATGCTAATTATAAAGAATTAAAAAAAATAGATTTATAAAAAAAGAGGCGATTGCCTCTTTTTTATTTTAGTATTCCCATTTTCTTAATTGGTTAAGCTCTTCTTGTTCTTTTATAATTTCAGATGGAATAACTTTCAAGAACGAAGGGTGTTGCTCAATAGCATACTCCACTTTTTCAACAATTTCATCAATAGTATCATTATCGTAATCAATCACTAGCGGTTCTTTAATGATAAATGATTGCAGGATTCCTTTTTTCTTCATGCGGAGTCCTTTTTTATCAAACGAACGACGAAAACCATCTATAACAATAGGAACTACAATAGGCCTGTGTTGTTTGATAATATGCGCTGTTCCTTTACGAACGGGTTTAAACGATTTTGTTGTCCCTTGCGGAAAAGTAATGACCCAACCGTCATTTAAGGCTATTTTTATATTTTCAGTATCATCCGGGTTAATATCTTTTTTCTCCTGAACATCAACTCCTTTGGCACGCCAAGTTCGCTCTACAGAAATTGCTCCTGCATAGGCCATGATTCTCGTTAATAATCCTGACTCCATGGTTTCTTTGGCAGCAACATAATAGACATTCATTTTGGGTTGCCACAGGTACATAACATTTTTGATTGTATCATCACGTCCGCTTAAACTTGCATTAAAAACATGAAACATAGCCACTACGTCCGCAAAATAAGTTTGATGATTGGATATAAAAAGCACGTTCGTTTCCGGTAAATTCCTTATAATTTCTGAACCTTCAATTTGTAATTCATTAAATCCTCTATACCGTCTGTGTGTGATGAAACCAAAGATTCGAATTAACAATTTCTTTAAAAATAGTATGTGTCCAAAAGGATTTTTCTTAAACAATCCCATAAAATCATGTGTTTTTTAGTGAATTTGGATTACAAACTTACGAAAATTATATTGGAGTGAATACTGAATTAAATAGAATTTATGTAATGATTACTTCAAATTAAATGCGTAATAAATCATTTAAAAAAAGAAATACATTAGCCTAAAACTTCCTTTAAAACTTCTTTTAATTCATTCAACATCATTGCTGTAGCGCCCCAAACAATATATTCTTCAATCTTGAAAGCTGGAACGCTTATATTATCAGCATATGAAGTAGATAATTTTTCATCAACCACAATCGCCTCATTTAAAAAAGTAGTCAAAGGCAATTCGATAATATGAGCCACTTCGGAAGGCTGGGGTATAAACACAAGTTCTTCTTTACAGATACCCAAAAAAGGATGCACCATAAAATTACTTGGCGGAATATATAATTCTGTAAATGGCTTGAGAATTTCAATTTTATCAGGACGAATCCCTATCTCCTCATGAGTTTCTCGCAAAGCTGTACAGGCAAAATTCTCATCTTCGAATTCGCATTTCCCGCCCGGAAAGGCAATTTGTGCCGAATGAACGCCTTCATAGGAATTTCGAACAATCAAAACCAAGTGCGTACTGTTATTTTTAGGGTAAAAAAGCATCATTACAGCCGCCATTCTAGGTTTTTTATCACCAAAACTACTATTTCTCAAACTCTCAAGTCGTTCTAACGGTGCCATTTTTATATGCGCATCAAATGCTGGAAGTCTAGCATCGATTAATTTAGGAACAAACCGTAAAAATTCTTGAAAATCCATAATCAAAGTCTATTTTTGCAAATTGAAATTTAATATAAATATACTTTAGAAAATGCGGTTGCACAAATTTTCTAGTTCCAAAAAGTCATTCCCAATGTACAGCAAAGAAGAAACCCAAAGACTGAAGCGAGAATTCTGGATTGCATTTGCCGAAAAATATCCGCGGAAATGGGTGTTGTATGACACTAAAATAAAAGATTTTTCATTCAAATTTTATGTAGACAATAAAAAGGCTCAGGTTTTAATCGATGTTGAGCATCGAAGTGATGACAAAAGAATTGCTTATTTTGAAAAAATCGAAGCCTTAAAAAACATTCTAGAAGAGGAATTTATCAAAGACTTGGTTTTCGAAAAGAACTATACGCTAGAGAGCGGAAAAACCATTAGCCGTGTTTGGGTTGAAAAACTAGGTGTTGGTGTCAGCAATAGAAACTATTGGGATGCTATATTTGATTTTTTTAACGAAAAAATGAATGCTCTCGAATTGTTTTATTTGGAATATGATGAATTTATCAAAGACATCGAAAACCTTTAAATCGCAAAAAGACATCACACTTAGCTACTATATTGCATGATTTTACATCTTCTCTTTAGTGCTTTTTGATTTGTCAATTTTACATATTGAAAATATTATAAACAATAATTCTATTGTCATAATTGATATACAATTGCTTCCTGTTATCTTGTTTTTTTCTGGTTATGATTGAAAGTGTACAATTGACTCCTTCATTATCTTTACAAGAAAAAGAATATACAATATCAGTATCATTCTCCTCGATGGTTTGATAATCGATAATTTCAAACAGTTGAATTATATTTGAATATACTACAATTCTGTTTTTATTAGTATCCAAAGAAACTACTATATTAACCAAATTCAGGTCAGACCATTTCCCCCACTTTCCCTTTTCGTTTTTTTCTAAAACACTAAAACCCGACGTTTTAAACTTATAAACCTGTCCATAAGAATGCTGAAGTCCTACTACCAAAAAAAATAATAGTATATATGTTTTTGTTTTATTCATTGTTTAAAAATTAAAATTTAGTACTTCTTTCTTGGCGGTTTGAAAATCGGTTATCATCTCCTCAATTATTTCTTTAGCAGGTTTTATTTCGTGAATAATACCTGCAATTTGTCCTATTTCTAATTCTCCTTCGATTAAATCTCCTTCGAACATGCCTCGTTTTGCTCTTGCTCTTCCTAATAAAACAACTAAATCTTCCTTTGATGGGCATTTTTTATATAAATCTTGAACATCATGATAAAATTTATTTTTAATTAAACGAACCGGAGCAAGTTCTTTCAATGTCAATTGTGTATCACCTTCCTTAACATTAATAATTGTTTCTTTGAAATTATCATGAGCAGATGATTCCACAGATGCGGCAAACCTGCTTCCAACCTGAACGCCATCAGCGCCAAGAACCATAACGGCCAACATACCGCAACCTGTAGCAATACCTCCGGCAGCAATTAACGGAATTTTTATTTTTTCTTTGACGATGGGAATCAGCGTAAGAGTGGTAGTTTCTTCTCGACCATTATGTCCTCCGGCTTCAAAACCTTCGGCCACAACAGCGTCAACACCTGCGTCTTGTGCTTTTAAAGCAAAAACAGAACTGCTGACTACATGCACAACCGTTATGCCATTTTCTTTCAAAAAAGGAGTCCATGTTTTAGGGTTTCCAGCCGATGTAAAAACAATTTGCACCCCCTCATCAACAATGATTTTCATGATTTCTTCGATATTGGGATACAACATAGGAACATTTACCCCAAAAGGTTTTGAAGTAGCTTTTTTACATTTCTTAATGTGTTCCCGTAAAACCTCGGGATACATGGAACCTGCGCCAATCAATCCCAAACCTCCAGCATTACTAACTGCACTTGCTAACTTATATCCGCTGTTCCAAATCATTCCTCCTTGAATAATTGGGTATTTAATTTTAAAAAGCGCTGTGATTTTATTCATGTGGTATTGATACTATTATTGTTTTACTATTTTTCCCGTTTTAGAGAAACCTATAGATTCCATTTTGTAAAGATATATTCCTTTTTCAAGAGATTTTAATGAAATAACTGATGATTGAGAAGTGATTTCCTGTTCTACTATTTTTTGACCTAAAATGGTGTAAATAAAAACAGTACCTGTTTTGAATTGCGGCGGCAAAGAAACCAAAACAAAGTCAGTTGTGGGATTTGGATAAATTATAAAATTGTCTTTCAAAAAAGATTCTTCAGATAATCCATTGCTTAACGCCAAATTAATGTCGGGAATCCCATATCCATATTGATTGTTTGGCGCCAAAAACTTATCGGACGACTGAAGTATTAACTTCCTGATTTCCTGATTTGTCATTTGCGGAAACGCCTGCCATAAACAAGCAACCATTCCCGCCATGATTGGGCCTGAAAAAGAAGTTCCGTTTGCCGATACAATATTCCCTGCCGCATCTGAAACTACTGCTGCCTGTCCTTGCGCCATGACATCAGGTTTTATTCTTCCGTCAGAAGATGGTCCTTTTGAACTGAATGAAGTTATTGTTTCAGAAGAAGTTACCGCACCAACAGCAAGTACCGAAACTGCATCTGCCGGAACAGCAATATAGGGATTAGATGTGCCTCCTGAATTACCAGCAGAAGTCACTAAAATCATTCCTCGACTGAAGGCAATTTGGGCTCCACGCGACATAAATGCGGTTGTACCATTCATTTCCTCGTAGGTATGATTGTAGGCTTCATTATCAAAATCAAAATACCCCAAAGAGGTATTAATAATATCTACCCCTAAACTATCTGCTTTTTCTGCGGCTTCCACCCAAAGTGATTCTTCCACAGGATTTTCAGAAGTATTGTCTTCGGTTATAAATAAATAGTAAGAAGCGTCAGGTGCCGTTCCTACCAACGAATTTTCTTTGTAACCTCCCATTGAGGATAATACAGAAGTTCCGTGCGAAATTCCGGTATAAAAATTTGAATTTCTTAGAACAAAGTTATAACCACCCAAAATTTGGTTGTTATCGCGTAATCTTTGAAAAGGCTGTGTGGTATTTACACCTGGAAAACCGCCATCCATAACGGCAATTACTTTCCCTGATCCCGTATAATTTTGTTGATGCAACAATTGCCCATTAAGCATTTCAATTTGATTCGATGAAGATCCGTAAGCATAATCCACTTTAGTTTTCTTCGTTTCATTTGTCTTTTTTATCTGCGTCGATTTTGCAATTTTACCCAGTTTATTTAACGATTTATCAGCAAAATCAACTTTATTGACAAAAGGAAAGGTTGTTATCGATTTGATAGCTACCTGTTCGCCTCGAACATGAATTGCATTCAGCCATTTTGATTTTGCCATGATAGTAATTCCTGCCACTGATTTTATTTGACTAATGTAAGATGCTTCTACTGGAATATCTTTGAAATCTAAAGCAATATTTTGATTGTTTCTTCTGTCCCATGCTCTTTGAGATAGCATTTCTAATGGTGAATCGAAATAAAGTTGAGAATTGGGTTTCCCATTAAAATATACCCAAGCATCCTGTTGCGAGAAACCCGTAATTGTCGTTAATAGAAAAAAAAATAAATAGAATTTCCTCATAGCTACCTTTATTTGTTAAGCATTAAAGCTATCTGCCGCAGTTTGAATCCAAGGGCGTAATTTCCCTTAATTACTATTACTTAAAGCAAAAGAAGCGTTTGTTGAAATTAAACCAAACTAAGAAATTGCTCCCGAACCAATTAATTCATCTCCTAAATACCAAGCTGCAAATTGCCCTTCGGTTATTGCGGACTGTGGCTCATCAAAGGCTATATACATTTCGTTTTCGAACTGATGTAAAGTAGCGCTTTGCAACGGTTGTCTGTAGCGGATTCTTACCATAACTTCCATAGTTTCTCCATTGGCCAAAGCCAAATCTTTGCGAATCCAATGTACTTCCTCTTTTTCAATACGCAATGCTTTCTTGAATAATCCGGGATGTTCACTGGTCAATCCGGTATATATCGTATTTGTTTCCACATTTGTGGCAATAATAAACAAGGGATCAGTTGTTCCGCCAACATTTAATCCTTTTCGTTGTCCAACAGTAAAATAATGTGCTCCTTGATGTTTTCCTACTACTTTCCCCATTTGTGGCGTGTACGGAATTTTACTTGCTTCAAATTTCAAACGATCCGCAACGCTTATTCCGTCTTGTATTTCAGAACTGTAAATAGGATCGTTTTGATCTATCTGGATGATAACACCCTCTTTAGGCTGTAATTTTTGTTGTAAAAATTCTGGCAAACGTACTTTTCCAATAAAACAAAGCCCTTGCGAATCTTTCTTTTCGGCAGTAATCAAATCCATTTGAGCGGCAATTTCTCGAACCTCAGGTTTTGTTAATTCTCCTATAGGAAACAATGATTTGGCTAATTGTTCTTGTGACAATTGACATAGAAAATACGACTGATCTTTATTAGTATCTGAACCGGCTTTCAATTGATAAATCGTTTCTCCCTCTTTTTGGATTTCGCTTTTCTGGCAATAATGTCCTGTCGCTACAAAATCAGCACCCAAACTCAACGCAATTTTCATAAAAACGTCAAATTTTATTTCACGGTTACAAAGTACATCAGGGTTAGGTGTTCTTCCTTTTTCATATTCATTGAACATATAGTCCACGATTTTCGCTTGGTATTCCTCGCTTAAATCAACAGTTTGAAAAGGGATCCCCAATTTTTCGGCAACAAGTAATGCATCATTACTATCTTCTAACCACGGGCATTCATTAGAAATAGTGACTGAATCGTCATGCCAATTCTTCATAAAAAGACCTATAACTTCATATCCTTGTTGTTGCAATAAATAGGCTGCAACGCTTGAATCTACACCTCCAGAAAGTCCTACAACAACACGCTTCATCTTCAAAAAATTATAATATTATAAGGGTCCAAAGTTACAAAACATTTACAAGAGTATTTGTTATCTCTAAAGTTAATTGTAATCTGATTTTGCTCCATTTATAAGACCACTAATCCGTATTTTGACACTTCAAAAGGTACTCACTAACAAGTTGAAATTTTAATTTTAAAAAAAGTTTTGCTGCTTTTTCCAAATGATCCATTTTAGTAAAAACGAAAATTGTACTGATACGACCTCCAGAATTATTGAATTTAGAAAGGGTTTTATTCTGTCATAGCATCTTTGCTTTAAAACAAAACGAAACCAAAAACCTCATTCCATTTTTTTGGAATGAGGTTTTAATATGCAATTATTATCATTTGTCAGTACTATTAATAGACAATATCTAAAATAATATTTGTTTTTGAATTATCTATTAATGTTTCAATTCTTTTATAAAATTCCACATTTAACATTGGACAGCCTAAACTTTTGCAAATTGGTTGATCCTGTTCATCAAAAGGAACTTTGGAATACTTATGAAGGACAATATTTCTTGCAAAGGCTTTATTATTTGTTTGCTCCAATCCAAATAATTTGTATGCTTTGCCAAATTTCCCATTATAGCTGGATCCTATACTGTACTTGCCCAATGAAGTCGAAAGGGAATTAGGTTCGTTACTAAAGATTAGTTCCCCTTCCGTTTTTGTTTGCGAGCCAATACCATGCGAAACCAAACCTTGATCAACTATTTTATTGTTTTTTAGATCATAAACAAAAAATCTTTTTTTTCCGGACAAAATTTTCATATCAATAATAAAGGCAAATTCACTATTGTATTTAGAATTATTACCAATAAATTTCTTGATAATCTCTGCTCGGTTGAAAAGTTTATTTTCTGTCGCATTACTAAATAGAGTACTTAAGGAACTATTGCTAGTATTTTTTGACAAAATTTCGGCATTATAAAGCAACATTCCAATTGAAATTAAAACAAAAAAAAGTTTTTTCATTTTATCGATATTAGGTTTTGTTTTCTAAAATAGTTAAGATTTACAGACTCTTTTACAAACTTAATGTGGTGGTACGTCAGGACAAAACCAGCACGTTTGCATTACAATTCATAAATATAATTTTGCAAAAATAAATCTTTTATACTATCACAATTCATTAGTAATTAATTAATAAAAAAAATAGCCTTACTGAATTTTCCGTTTCCGAAATTGGACGTAAAGCAAAACAAATCTATTATTTAATCATAACTAATTTTATCGAAAATTATTTTAAATCAATCGAATTATATTTCAAAAAAAATCACAATTTAGATTTTGTTGCATTCTCTGGAAAACTCATATTCATTTCTTTTACTACTTTTCCTTTCTCAAAAAACTGCCAAATTCCAGCTTTCTTGCCATTTACAAATTGTCCCGTAGAAACCAAATTTCCATTAGAATCTCTAAAAACGGCCAAACCACTGTATAGATTATTCTTGAAAGTAGACTCTTCTAACACAATCCCATTTTCAGTATATTTTTTATAAAAACCATTTTTTAAATTGTTTTTATAGCTGATTTCTTCTGCAATTTTACCGCTATTATAAAAAACGGTACGTATTCCTTCTAACTTCCCTTTACTATAGTGCTCCGTTGTCATGATATTTTTGGAGTTCAGATGGTAATATTTCCATTCGCCTTCAAATAATTTATTGAGCACTTTACCTTCACTTACTATATTTTTCTTTTGATCATAAAAAATAGTATACGCTGAATTGTCATTAGCATTAAATTCTCTTGTCGCAATTACGGATTTAGCTTTGGTATCATCGTAAAAATAAAAAATTCCTATTTCTTTACCGTGAAGAAACGTTCCTTCATAGCGAGGACGTTTTGACTCTTCATACTTCCCTTTCCAAAGTCCATTTTTAAGTCCTTTATCATCCAATTTATTAATATCCTCTTGAGCGCTAGTATTATAGCTACAAAACATCATTAAAAAACAGAGATGTAAAAAAATTTCTTTTGTATTTTTCATTTTAAAAGTTCTAAAATTCACATTATTACAACAAAATTAAACTCTTTTTATTATATACAAGCTACTACAGAAGAATAGAGCTATTTAATTAATAAAAAAGTTGGCTTTCAACATTTGATCTAAAAACAAGACTTCAATACACAATACTGTTTAAGCTTAAACTTAAAAA
Source organism: Flavobacterium sp. (assembly GCA_017995345.1). GTDB lineage: Bacteria > Bacteroidota > Bacteroidia > Flavobacteriales > Flavobacteriaceae > Flavobacterium. The sequence continues at coordinate 18,659 of JAGOJA010000005.1, read as the reverse complement.
ATAAGTCACAAAACATTGAAAAACACTTATATAAGTGGCAAAAATAGATCGTTTTAACCAAGAATAAACGTTGAACAAAAATAAACAAAATCATAAAGTCGATTTTTTTGTTTAATCTTTTTTGTAATTTTATAAACAAAACAAAAACATTCTATTATTATCAACCCACAAAAACAACGATTATGAAAAAATTATTGAAATTAAAAGTATTTGCAATTATCCTTTTTGCAATTGTATTTGTTTCCTGCGACAATAATGATGACGTTCCTATGCCAGCCGATAATACTATTACAGGTTTGGCTGTTAAAAATCCGAATCTAAAAATTTTAGTTCAAGCGCTAACACGTGCAGAGCTCGCTACTACTTTGCAAGGAACAGGTCCGTTCACTGTATTTGCCCCAACTGATGCAGCATTTACAGCATTCTTAAAAACAACACAATATGCCACCATCAATGATGTGCCAAAAGATGTTCTTACTCAAATTTTATTGAATCATGTTGTAAGTGGTTCTGTAAAATCAACAGCTTTAACAACTGGATATATAAAAACATTAGCAAAAGGAAGCGCATCTGTGACTAACACATTAAGTATGTATGTAGATATAACCTCCAGCGTTAAACTAAATGGAGTTGCAAATGTCACTATTGCTGACGTTATAGCTTCAAATGGAGTGATACATGTAGTTGACGCTGTTATTGGACTTCCAACGATTGTAACGCATGCACTTGCGAATAAAAACTTCAGTTCTCTTGTTAGTGCTTTAACTGGAGCCGGACAACCCGATTTTGTAACTATACTTTCTGGAACAGGTCCCTTTACCGTTTTCGCACCTACTAATACAGCCTTTACAGCGTTAAACGCAGAATTAGCTCCTGGTGGAATTGCAAGCGTTTCTGCAGCTAACCTTACAAAAGTATTACAGTACCACGTAGTAAGCCCAGCAAATGTTCTTGCGGCTACTTTAACTGAAGGTCAAATGGTGACTCCCATATTAACACCTGCGCAAAAATTCACGATACAACTAACAGGTGGTGCAAAAATTAAAGATGCTAATAATAGACTTTCAAACATTATAATAACAGATGTTCAATGTGCAAATGGAGTTATTCACGCCGTTGATCGAGTACTATTGCCAGTTCTGTAATTATAATTCAAAAAAAAAATCTCGAATATATCGAGATTTTTTTTTTGAACTATTTTTTCTTTTTATCTAACGCTTTTTGCGCTTCAGCTTGTTCCATAACTTCTTGAAGTTTTTTCTGGAATCTACCTTGTTTCTTCGGCTCTTTCAATTTATTTTCTTGTATTTGAACATGAATTTTATCGCTATCAATAAAGTATCGTTTGATGACAATCATAATTCCAATAGTAATTAGATTTGAAATAAAATTATACAAACTCAATCCTGCACCATAACTATTAAAGAAAAACAACATCATTATAGGCGAAACATAAATCATGATTTTCATCATTTTTGCCATATCTGGCATTCCTTCTTGTTGCGGAGCAGCCATTTGTTGGTCACCGGAAGTCATTTTCATATAAAAGAAAATAGCAATCGAAGCCAGTACCGGGAACAAACTAATGTGATTTCCGTAAAAAGGAATATAAAAAGGCAATCGGATTACTTCATCAAAAGATGATAAATCATCTGCCCAAAGGAAGCTTTTTTGTCTTAACTCAAATGCCGATGGAAAAAACTGAAACGACGCATACATAAAAGGCAACTGAATCAAAGCTGGAATACAACCTGCCATAGGATTCACACCCGCTTTGTTGTACAGCTTCATCGTTTCCTGTTGTTTCTTCATTGGATCTTTTTTGAATTTTTCTCCCAATTCAGTAATTTCAGGACGCAACACTTTCATTTTGGCTTGCGACAAGAATGATTTGAAAGTAATTGGCGACATCGCTATTTTTATCAAAATTGTAAAAACAATAATTGCAATACCATAAGGAATGTAATCACTTAGGAATCCAAATAATGGAATAAAAATAAACTTATTGATCCATCCAAAAACACCCCAACCTAATGAGATAATTTTTTCAAGATTTTGATCGTACGATTTTAATGTTTTATAATCAGTTGGTCCAAAGTACCAACTCATTTTATGATCTAATTCTCCGTTAGTAAATACTAAAGGGATATTTGCTTTGAATTGTTTTGTAAAAACAGTGTCAATTTTTTCATCATGAACTAAATTAACCGAATTAACTTTAGCCGTTTCTAAAGGTGTTTTGGATAAAAGAATTGTAGAGAAAAAATGTTGTTTGAATGCAATAAAAGAAGCTTTCGAAAGATTTTCTTCTTCTGTTTGCCCTAAACCAGCATAATCAATTTTTCCTTCTTCATGTTCAAAATAGATTTCGGTATAACGGTTCTCATAAGAAATACTTTTTTCATTTCTGTAACTTTTTAAATCCCATTCTAAATCTAACGGTTTAGTAGTATTCAAAACTTTATTCAACCCTTGTGAACTAATATCAAAACCAATCATATACTCATTTGGTTTCAAAATGTATTTGTATTCCAAGAATTCATTGGCTCCAGCTTTCAATTTCATGGACAATACTTGATCTGCTCCAACTTTCGTTAAAGTAGGTTCAAAATACAAGTCTTTCGAATTTAAAGTACGGTTATCACTAGTCAGTAATTGTACATTTAAATTCGCATTATTGTCTTTTACCAATTGAACTAATTCTCCAGAACCTTTCTTGAATTTCTCAAATTTTTTCAAGGTAGCTTCAACAATATATCCTCCTTTATTGGCAATTGTCAACTTTACCAATTCATTTTCGATAGTTGTAAGTCCTACTTTTGCCGACGGAAGTGTGGCTGAATATGCAAAATTTCCTAAGGTTTTCTGTAACTGGGCCAATTGCGTAGAATCTCCGGTTGCCGCAACTGTAACGGTAGCTCTTTCAACAGTTTTAGCTTCTAATTCTTTTGCTTTAGCTTCTTTAATTGACAACTCTTTTTTTGCCTTTTCAGCTGCAACCACTTTCGGATCCGGTTGATTTTGGTACATGATAAAGATCAAAATAACAAAAATTAATGCAAAACCTATAATCGAATTGAGGTCAAATTTTCTTTGTTCCATTGTAATTAAAAAAGTTTAAAGTTTAAAGTATCAGGTTTGTTACAACCAAGTTATTTTATATTATTTTTTTTCGACTGAACTGCTGCTGCCACAAAATTTACAAAAATTGGATGCGGATTTGCTACCGTACTTTTGTATTCCGGATGGTATTGTACCCCAATGAAAAAAGGATGGTCTTCTATTTCTATAATTTCGACTAATCCAGTATCAGGATTCACTCCTGAAGCAATTAATCCTGCATTTTCTAATTGCGCAACGTACTTACTATTGTACTCATAACGGTGACGGTGACGTTCTGAAATAGTTTCTTTTCCGTATATTTTATAAGCCAATGAATCTTTTTTGATATCGCATTTCCATGCACCAAGACGCATTGTACCTCCTTTATCCGTAATCGTTTTTTGTTCTTCCATAAGGTTTACAACCGGATGCGCAGTATGTTCATTCATTTCAGTTGAATTTGCATCAGCATAACCAAGAACATTTCTGGAATATTCGATAATTGCCATTTGCATTCCCAAGCAAATTCCAAAAAACGGCACTTTATTTTCACGCGCATAACGAACTGCATCAATTTTTCCTTCAATTCCTCTTTCTCCAAAACCTGGAGCAACAAGAATTCCGTCTAAACTAGAGAATTTCTCTTGTATATTGCTTTGGTCAATGTGTTCTGAATGAATCGAAATCACATTTACTTTAGTTTCATTTGCTGCGCCAGCGTGAATAAATGCTTCCAAAATAGATTTGTAGCAATCCTGCATTTCAACATATTTCCCAACTAAACCGATATTCACGGTATGCTTCGGGTTTTTTAATCGTCGTAAAAAAGTATTCCAGTTTTTTAAGTCTGGAGCCGCTTTTTTAGGTAAATCTAATTTTTTCAACGCAACGACATCTAGTCCTTCTTCCAACATTAAACTTGGCACTTCATAAATCGTTGAAGCATCAATAGATTGGATAACCGCTTCTCTTTTTACATTGCAAAATAAAGCCAATTTGTTGCGTAATTCTTCAGAAAGCTCATGTTCTGTCCTACAAACCAAAATGTCCGCTTTTATCCCACTTTCCATCAATGTTTTAACAGAATGCTGTGTTGGTTTTGTTTTCAATTCTCCTGCAGCAGCCAAATAAGGTATTAAAGTGAGATGAATTACAATGGCATTATGCTCCCCTAAATCCCAAACCAATTGACGAACGGATTCAATATAGGGTAACGATTCTATATCTCCAACGGTACCACCAATTTCAGTAATAACAATATCGTAATCGCCGGAATTTCCCAGCAACTGCATTCTTTCTTTAATTTCGTTGGTAATGTGAGGCACAACTTGTACCGTTTTACCAAGAAATTCTCCTCTTCTTTCTTTTTCAATAACCGAAAGATAAATTCTTCCAGTAGTCACATTATTTGCTTGCGAAGTAGGAACATTCAAAAAACGCTCGTAATGCCCTAAATCCAAATCCGTTTCAGCACCATCATCGGTCACATAACATTCTCCATGCTCATAAGGGTTTAATGTCCCGGGATCTACATTAAGGTATGGGTCAAACTTTTGGATGGTTGTGCGGTATCCTCTTGCTTGTAACAATTTTGCCAAAGATGCCGCAATGATTCCTTTCCCTAAAGAAGAAGTCACACCGCCAGTAACAAAAATATATTTCGTTTGATTCATTCTGTTGTTGTTTGTGTTGTAGTTGTGTAAAAAAACGTGGCAAAAGTACAATTATAAATTGTCAAATTGAAAATTAAATCGGTTTTGGGTACCGTTTTTTTATATTTCGAATTAACTCTTCCAGTCCATTGAGTTTTAATTCGTAAATTAATTTCAGTTGCTCGCCTAGTTCTCCTTTAGGAAAACCTTTATTACTGTACCAAACAATATAGTATTCAGGGATATCAATAAGAAACCAGCCCTCGTATTTGCCAAAAGGCATTTTAGTATGAGCAAGCTTAATGAGTTGTTTTTGGTTTTGATCCATTTTTATATTAAAAAAAGAAACAAGAGAGAGGAATATACTTCCTCTTCTTGTTTCTCAACTCTATTTATTTCCAGTTAAAAACAATTCGTTTCTCGACTTCAGGATGCAAACTCAAGAAAACGGGACAGGTCATTGCCGCTCGTTCTAATATTGTTCTATTTTTCACCAGAGCAGTTCCATACATCTCAAAGGCAACTTCTATGGCGGCAATACGTCTTGGCTCTGCATTCATAATCTTAATAACCTCTGCGGTAGAACCTGTTAAATCAACATCAAGATCTCGAGCTTTTATCCCCATGATGGTCATCATACATGTTGCCAAGGCATTGGCTACAGTATCCGTTGGAGAAAACGCCTCGCCTTTTCCATTGTTGTCTAATGGAGCGTCAGAAAGAATTTCGGCACCTGATTGCAAATGAATGGAAGACGTTCGTAAATCTCCTAAATACGTTACTATTGATGTCATTAATTCGCTTCTTTTATGGTTAAATCCGTATCGTAGTATAAAATATAAATTCCCTTATTCATATATCCGCCGTCTTCTTTTTTATAGTATTCAAACTTATTATCTATTTGTTCCGTTGCCTTAAAATCAACTGTTTCTTGATATTTTTTTCCTTGTGACAATCGCATCATAGTATCAAAAGTAATATCGAATCCGCGTACTGCAAAAACACTTGGATTTATCTTATTTTTCTTTCTAAAGTCCTTTTCGAAAATTAAAGCTTCAGGAGATTCATTTTCACGATTTACTGAAGGATATGTTAGTTTCAATTTAGTTAAATTTACAAAATTTATTTCATCAGTATCCAATGTTTCATTTGGTTCCAGAATAACTAATTGTACTTTGTAAGTCGTCATAGCGCTTATCATAGCCGCTATTGTTGATTTTACCATTCCCGTGTTTTCGGTTTCCATCACGACATAGTTTATCTTATCTTTTACAAACAGACTTTTCAAATTTTCAGCAGAAACTCCACCATTTGCAGTAAGTGTTGAGAATCGTACATCTTTATGATTTTCTTTGATGAACTGAATAACCGAGCCTTTTTTCCTATCAACAACTGCTATTATATTGCCTGCTTTTGATCGCATATAATCGAACATAACATTTTTAACAACATCTGGAGGTGGAACTGATTGAAAAATATTAGCGTAGGAAACACCCGCGTCTTTTGACAAAGGAGAAATTACTGGGACTTCATTTGTTACCAATAATTCGGCAGTTTTCTCGACATTGCTTTGATAAAAAGGTCCAATTATAGCATCTGAGTTTCCTAAAGCATTTTCTTTGATTAATGAAGCAACATTGGAGCTGTTTTTCGTTTCCTGAGAATCCAATATTTTCACCTCTATGTTAAGACCTAGCGTTTTGGCAGAATCTATAGCAATCAAAGCTCCCGCATAAAAATCTAAAGTCATGTTTAGAAATTTATCTTTTTTCAAGCGTGTCGCCATCGAATTAACGGTATCACCTTCAATTTTAGAAACATTAAAAGGCAAAAGAAGCGTTAGTTTTTTTCTGGAATTAACCCCTGTATTTTTTGATAACTTTGCATATTCTTTTTTAGCTCCTGAAGAAAAGGCAAGTGTTGCAGGAACTTTTAAACTCATTCCTTCCACAACTCCTTCAGACAATGCAGGATTCAATGCTATTAATTCTTCCTGACTCATGTCAAACATTCTTGACAAACTATACAGTGTTTCTTTTGATTTTACAACATAACTCAAATAATTGATTGCTGATGGTGTCTTTACAGGAATTGAATTTACTGGAATTGAATTTTCAATTTCTTTTCTAGGCTCTGAAACAACCGTTTTATCTATTTTTTGTGCATTTCCTTTTACTAACAACTTAAATCCTACGGGTAAATTAGACACAACTTCAGGATTCTTACGTTCTAATTCTTGAATCGTAATTCCGTATTGTTTGGCAATTGAATACTTTGTTTCTTTAGGAAGTACATAATGATAGACTGTTTTTTCTGTCGGTGTAGCAATAGTCTTTGGGGTTTTATTGGAGGGAATAGTTAGCGTCTGACCTATTTGTAATCCGTCTTTTTCAAGAAACGGGTTGGCCTGCTTTAATGCTTCGTCAGAAATACCATATTTTTTTTGAATACCATACAAAGTCTCTTTTGGCAATACCTGATGTATTACAGCCGCACTACTTATTTTAACAGGAACACTAATTTCTTGTTTTCCATTGTTATTAAGAATTAGCAAGATCATATTGGGTTTTAAACCACTTTGTGCATCAGGATTTAATTGATAAATATCGTAAGGAGTAACTTTATATTTTTGCGCAATTTGCGCGATTGTCTCTCCTTTTGTTACATTATGCCGTATTACTTTATTTTGAGTGTAACCAGAAAAAGAAATAAAAAAAAAAGAAATGAAAAATGTTAAAAAATATTTCATATTTAGTGTCGTAAATTAATTTTTAATTTCTGTAAAATTAGTAATGAAGATTAAAAATAGTAGTTAATTGTTTCCTAAATAATTTACTCCTGTACAATCTTCACTATTAACATTTTCTCATAAAGCTCTTGTCCACTCTTTTGTTTGTATTCATAGAGTGCTTCTTCTTCAGTATAGAAAAATTTAGTAAAAACATAATACGAGAGTATATTTACATTAAAGAAAAAACTAGAATTAAATTCTCCCGTATCAATCAATTTCATTATAAATTGATCTCTATCTTCGGCTTCTATAAAATCGCCTAAAACAATATAATATCCTGTAGGTACTTCTTTAAGATTGTCTAACACTTGAATTTTAGATCTATTTACCGCAGTCAAAGTATCTTGTTCTACCGCTTCTTTAATCTCTCTTAAATTTAGTTGGTTTACCTTTTTATGTACTGTATTTTGGCTTTGCGACTTCTGTGCTTCATTCTGGTATTTTTTTAATCGTACCAATGCTAATTTATCATCAAAATTCCTCGCCTCTCTACTATAAAAAGTAGCCTTACTAATACGTCTTTTTAGTTCTATTTTTTTCTCTCCACCCAATGAATCTATTTTCTTAAGAAGCGCTTCGTTTAATTCATCTCTTCGAGCTTGGTCTAATTCCATCTTTTTGTAGATATCAATTATAGCAACCTCCTTATTAGGTTTTGCAGTATCTGCTTTACTGTTTTCTCTTACCTTCTTTTTATATTCATTATTTTTCTCAAGTGCAATACGCTGCGCTTTATTCATCAATCCGGAATATACTTTCCTGTTTTCGGCTAAGTCTTTTTTCAATTGTAATGACAATTGACTCGTTTTCGAAATGCTTTCGTAAGATTGCGCTTCTAATTGCTTTGATCTTTCTAAGTCTTCAATTTCAGTATTCTTTAATTCGGACAAATCTTCATTCATAGTGTACACTAATGAATCTAATTTTGAAATTAATATATCCTGAATGTTTTTATTGGCTTCTAAAACTAGTCTAAGTCTTTCCTCTGAACCTTCTTTGGCACCATCTATCTCGTTAAGGTTGACTTTTAGATTATTAACTTTAATAACTTTTTGATTTATTTCTTTTTGAACCGTAAGCTTGTCTTTCAAATCTTCTATTTGAAGGTTTTTCGCCTTGGCTTTCTCTTCAGCAACTTCTTTCTCTGCTAATGCAATCATCAACTCTTCATTTTTGTTTGACGGAGTTATTTGCTTAACATTGATAGCCAATTTGTTTCCTTGAATTAATCCGTTTACAATTTCAGGATTCTGTGATTCCAATTGTTCAATTGTGATGCCGTATTTTTTGGCAATTGCGTATTTCGTTTCTTTAGGCTGAACATCATGAAAAATAGTTTCCGAATTAATAATTCGGGCTCTTCCGTCTAAAGTCTTTCTTTTGTTTGGAATCACTAAATTTTGACCTACCTGTAATCCTATTTTAAAAATATCAGAATTCGCATTGTCTAAATCCTGAACAGACACGTTATACAATCTAGCAATACTAAAAAATGATTCTTTAGGCAGTACTTTATGCGTGCTTTTTGAATTGTCAGTATTACTAATTTGTGGATTTATAGCTGATTTATCTTGCTCAGAAAATTTAGGAATAAGTAACTCCTGACCAATTTTCAAACCATTAATGAGTGATTCTTCATTTGCATTTCGAAGCGCTTCAATTTTTACATTGTATTTTGTCGCTAAACCGTAAAGAGTTTCTTTAGGACCTACAATGTGAACAAGATTATTTTTTTGTTGCAAGATACCATCAGGAATACTTAGGATTTGGTTTTCTTGGATTCCAGATTGCGAATCTGGATTGATTTTATAAATAGCAGTGGGAGTCGTTTTATATTTTAAAGCAATTTGAGTAATTGTTTCTCCTTTTTCGACCTTATGTGTAGTCGTTTTACCTTGTGCAAAAGCACTATAATTAAACAACAAAGTAGTCATACAAATCACAAAAAAATATTTCATCCTTTTTATTTATAAAATTATTTAATTTACTTAATAAACCAAAGGTATCAAATTTAATTTCAAAAATCTGATACCTTTGTGTAACTATATTCTTAACAATGATGTTCGAAAGAAGATAAAAGACCTATATTATTACTCCCATTCAATAGTTGCAGGTGGTTTTGAACTGATGTCATACACTACTCTGTTTACTCCTTTTACTTTATTGATAATATCGTTAGAAATTTTCATCAAGAAATCATACGGTAAATGTACCCAGTCCGCAGTCATACCATCAGTCGATTCAACAGCGCGAAGTGCTATTACTTTTTCATACGTACGCTCATCACCCATAACGCCAACGCTATTTACCGGTAGAAGAATTGCTCCTGCCTGCCAAACTTTGTCATACAATCCCCAAGACTTCAAACCATCTATAAATACAGCATCTACATCTTGTAAAATTTGTACTTTTTCTGGTGTAATATCTCCTAAAATACGGATTGATAGTCCAGGTCCAGGAAAAGGGTGTCTCCCTAATAATTCTGGATCAATCCCTAATGAAGCTCCTACTCTACGCACTTCATCTTTGAAAAGCATACGAAGTGGCTCCACAATTTTCAGTTTCATGTAATCAGGCAGGCCTCCTACATTATGGTGTGACTTTATAGTTGCTGATGGCCCTTTTACAGAAACCGACTCAATAACATCCGGATATATTGTTCCTTGAGCCAACCATTTTACATCTTCAATACGATGTGATTCATCATCAAAAACCTCGATAAATACACGTCCTATAATTTTACGTTTGGTTTCTGGATCACTTACTCCTGCTAGTTCAGATAAAAAACGATCACCGGCATCAACTCCCTTTACGTTTAAGCCCATTCCTTTGTATTGGTCCAATACATTTTGGAATTCGTTTTTACGAAGCAAACCGTTATTTACAAAAATACAGTATAGATTTTTTCCAATAGCTTGATGCAATAAAACTGCTGCTACTGTCGAATCTACACCACCAGAAAGTCCAAGAACGACTTTATCGTCTTGTAATTTTTCTTTTAATTCGGATACCATTTCTTCAACAAAAGCATTTGGTGTAAAGTTTTGAGGAACTTCTGCTATTTTTACTAAGAAATTTTCCAACATTTTTGATCCATCGGTAGAATGAAAAACTTCAGGATGGTATTGAATGGCATACGTTGTTTCACCTTCAATTTTGTAAGCGGCAAATTCTACGTCATGCGTACTGGCAAGTTTTACACCATTGGTAGGCAAAACCTTTACACTATCACTATGACTCATCCACACTTGACTATTCTCAGAAACATCTTCAAAGAAAACTTCATCCTCTTTAATATAAGACAAATTGGCTCTACCATATTCTCTAGTATTCGAACTGGCTACTTCCCCGCCACTAAAATGAGCTAAGTATTGTGCTCCGTAACATACGGCAAGCACAGGAAGTTTTCCTCTAATTTGAGATAAATCTGGATGTGGCGCATCTTCTGCTCTAACAGAAAAAGGGCTACCTCCAAGAATTACTGCTTTATAACTTGATAAATCACTCGGAAAATGATTGTAAGGGAAAATTTCGCAGAATATATTTAATTCGCGAACTCTACGCGCAATAAGCTGTGTGTATTGCGATCCGAAATCTAAAATAAGTACGTTGTGTTGCATGCGCAAAAATACTTTTTATATTTTGAATTGAAAAGTTGAATTTTGAAAATCTTTAATTTATTTTATTTCAGTACCATTTATCTTGTATCATTCTATTAGTATCTGAATAATTAAAAACTATAAAGAGTTATAATATCGTAAAAGCAGTCGCTATTATTTTAAAAAAAACACGGAAAAAAAATAAATTTAACACCGATAAATCATTTAAATTAAAACGTGTAAAACAAAAAAAAACAGCAGTAAACCTTTGCTTACTACTGTTTATAAATGTACAATTATTTTTGATTAATTCTGTATCGTTTTTTTTTTAGGTCTAGCCCTAAAATTTAAAAAGCTACTATTCTTTAACTAGGATAATAGTTGCTTTAAATCCCGTTCCAAGATTCCACTGGCTTGCTGATATCAAAGCACCTTTATCATCATACACTTTAAATTCAGCGGTATTAGGTCCAGAACTTCCTTGATTTAAGGCTTCAAAATCTATCTTATTAAACCCTTTTTCTAACACAATTTCAAAACCTTTGAAATCACTATCTAAGTTTACTTGATACTGTATCACTTTGTCGTTCAAATATACGCGAATCTGGTCGCCATCTACATAAGCAGCATCACGATACATTACCTTTGCAGTAACGGATCCTGTAGCAAAATTTCCTAAATTTTGATTCTTTCGATAAACAATACCCTGTGAATTATCTTCTTTTTTATTCCATTTTTCTTTATAAACATCTCCCGGATTAATAAATTCATTTTTGGGAGTCATTGAAAAATTACTTGCTGGCGTAGTAGGAAGTGAAGGACTCGGTTTTGGATTTAAAAGTTCCGGGTTTTTAAATACGTTTGGTGTTTTAATAGGTGGAATATCCGCTTTAGGCGGAATTGTTTTTTTAATTTTTGGTGCATTATCTTTAGGTGGAATCGCTTTAAACTTTGAATTAAATTCAATTTGAGCATATCCCGTTAGAGTCATACCAATTGTAATCATTAAAAATAAAATCCTTTTCATAACTTTCTAAATTAGTTCATCTGTGCTTGTAAAATTTTAAAAATAAAAAACCCATTGTATTTATTCCTGAATCAAGCTTTAATTTAACTTTCATTTATAACTCTTAATTCTCGATTTTATTATAATATTAAATACAAATCAAGTAAAATGTCGTGGTAAAAATTGAATATTTTTTATTAAAAAACAGGCATTTTTATTTCAATTTTTTTTCTAACTTGCAAATAGTATGCCATATCAAAAATTGGATTTGTATTACCAAACTACTTTTAAAAACCACAAAAATGAAAAGAAAAAACATATTGACCGGTTCACCTTGGGAAGACAAAATGGGATATTGCCGAGCGGTACGCATTGGAAACTGCATTGAAGTCTCTGGAACAGTTGCCATCGTTGACGGCGAAAAAGTAAAAGCTGACGATGCGTATGCACAAACAGTAAATATTTTGGAACGTGTTGAAAAAGTACTCGAAGATTTGCATGCAAGCATGGAAGATGTTATTAGAACCCGTATATTTACAACTGACATCACTACATTTGAAGCCGTAGCCAAGGCGCACGCTCACTTTTTTATAGACATAAAACCAACTACCGGTTTTTATGAAATTAGTAAATTAGTAGCACCTGAATATTTGGTCGAAATAGAATTTACAGCTATAGTTATTGAAAAACCATTAATTCAAGAAGGATTATAATACTTTTGCAAAAACACTTTGCCTACTCTACTAATGAATTTAGAGAAAACTAAAAAAATTTCGGCTTTGCTTCTTCAATGGATTCTCATCTGTGTTTTAATAGGTGTTTTTTCCGGATCAGCATCTGCTTTTTTTCTCGTAGCTTTAGATTGGGTGACCCAAACCAGAGAAAACAACAACTGGATCATTTGGCTTTTGCCAATAGGCGGTTTAGCAATAGGTTTAGGATACCATTATTGGGGAAAATCAGTTGTCAAAGGAAATAATTTATTGCTGGAAGAATACGAAAATCCGCAAAAAATCATTCCGTTAAAAATGGCTCCTTTAGTTCTTTTTGGTACTTTAATCACCCATCTTTTTGGAGGTTCAGCTGGTCGTGAAGGAACCGCCGTGCAAATGGGAGGCGCCATTGCGGATCAATTTACAAAACTGTTTTCTCGATCGCAGTCGAGTGTAAAATTCAATAGTTCCGACAGAAAAACACTCCTTATTTTAGGAATCAGCGCTGGATTTGCTTCCATTTTTGGGACACCTTTAGCCGGAGCGATATTCGCTTTAGAAGTTGTTTATTTTAGTAAAATCAATTTCAAAAGCATCATACTTTCTTTTCTTGTTGCTTACATCGCTCATTTCACCGTGGTACTTTGGCACGTACAACACACTCATTATGCGATTCCAATACTTCCAGAAATTAGTATTACGACTTTATTCTGGGTAGTTCTGGTGAGTGTTTTATTTGGCTTAGCCGCCATGCTTTTCTCCAGAAGTACGCATTTTTGGGCACATTTATTTTCAAAAACAATTTCGTTTCCTCCGCTTCGTCCTTTTATAGGAGGTATAATTCTTGCTGTAGCCGTTTATTGTATTGGAACCACAAAATACATCGGGTTGGGAATACCAATGCTCGTTGATGCTTTTTCAAATCCTAATGCTTCTTATGATTTTCTTCTAAAAATATTATTTACAGGGTTTACGCTAGGTGCCGGATTCAAAGGTGGCGAAGTCACGCCGCTGTTCTTTATTGGCGCTACTCTTGGGAGTGCTTTATCTCTTATTGTACCCTTGCCCATTGCCCTTTTAGCAGGAATGGGATTTGTAGCCGTTTTTTCGGGAGCCACACATACACCTATTGCCTGTACAATTATGGGAATGGAGCTTTTTGGAATTGAAAGCGGTATTTTCATTGGCATTGCGTGTATCATCGCCTACTTTTCGTCAGGCTCCGTGGGGATTTATCAAGCCCAAATTGTAAAAGGAGCGAAACACCATATGTATCAAAAATTAAAAAGAAAAAACACCGACTTTTTATAACATTCTAAAAGTTTGTTAATTGTATAAATGATTTCAACATTACATTAAAAAAATGTAATTTCGCAAACTATGAAAATACAAGACATTCAAGCGATACAGTTGTTGTTATCAACTCCAAAAAAAATCGCCATAATTCCGCACCGAGGACCTGATGGAGATGCCATGGGTTCTACGCTAGGTTTATACCATTTTTTATTAAAAAACAACCACCATCCGGTTGTCGTTTCTCCCAATGAATTTCCGGATTTTTTGGCTTGGATGCCCGGCGCTGAAACCGTTAAAATATTCGAAAAAGACAAAGAAAACTGCACCAAAATTTTGGAAGATGCTGAACTTATTTTCACATTAGACTTTAATGCTTTGCATCGTACCGGTGAGATGGAACACGTTTTAGCCCAGCTGAAAGCGCCATTTATCATGATTGATCATCATCAAAAGCCTGATGATTATGCTACTTTTACCTATTCGGACACTTCGTTTGGATCTACTTGTGAAATGATTTATAACTTCATTTTATTTCTTGGAAAAAAACATGACATCGATAAAACTATTGGAACCTGTATTTATACGGGAATTCTAACTGATTCTGGTTCGTTTCGTTTTCCAAAGACAACAGGGACAACACATCGAATTATTGCTGAATTAATTGATTTAGGTGTTGAAAACACGGAAATTCCAACCTTGTTATTTGACAATAGTTCTTTTGGACGATTACAAATATTAGGAAGAGCGCTTCAAAACATGAAAGTGATAACGGAACATAAAACAGCCTATATCACACTCACTCAAGATGAATTAAACTCGTTTGGTTATGTAAAAGGAGATACGGAAGGCATTGTGAATTATGGATTAAGCATCAAAGGAATTGTTTTTGCTGCTATATTTATCGAAAATAAAGAAGAAAAAATCATCAAGATTTCATTCCGTTCTCAAGGCGATTTTGATGTCAATCAATTTGCAAGAGATTATTTTAATGGGGGTGGACATCGCAATGCTGCTGGTGGAAAATCAGAAGTTTCGATGGAAGAAACGATACGTAAATTTGAAGATTTAGTAACAAAATTAAGCATTTAATCCTATGAAAAACAGCAAGCGAATCGCCATCGTATTCTTTATGTTTGTACTCATTTCAAGTTGCAAACAACGTCAGGAAGCCCGAAGACCTGTTTCTCAAGCTTCAGGTAGCTTCATGAAAAAATCAGTAGTCCGCAATAAAAAATTAGTTGCTGATGAGGAAACCCAAATCCAAAATGTAATCAAAAGTAATCCTAATGTGAAATACATTGCTTCTAAAAAAGGATATTGGTATTCCTATGAAACACGAAATGAAATGGATACGCTTACGCCAAAAAAAGGAGATGTCGCCTTTTTTGATTATGAAATCAAAGATTTAAATGGCACCCTGATTTATTCACAATTAGAATTAAGACCACAAATATATTATGTTGACAAACAAAACATTATGATGGGCTTGCGTGACGGAATCAAGTTGATGCGAAAAAACGAGACTGTAAATTTTCTTTTTCCATCACATGTAGGATTTGGCTATCATGGTGACAACAAAAGAATTGGTACCAATCAACCGCTACTTTGCACCGTGACCTTGCGTGATTTTAAATCGGAAATAGCGTATAAAAAAGAAAATGAGGTGAAACTAAAACTGACACCAAAAGCTCCAGCAGCTGTTAACAAAACTACCCCAACAACAAACAAGACCGTAGATACCATAACACAATAAAACAATTTAGAAATGAAAAAAAAGATTCTATTCGCATTCCTGGTAATTGCTTCCTTTTACTCTTGCAAAGAAGAACAGAACAATCTTCCTGATGGACTATATGCTAAAATTGAAACCAATAAAGGCAAAATCATTCTTCAATTAGATTTTGAAAAAGCACCAATCACGGTGGCTAATTTCGTATCGTTAGCCGAAGGGAAAAATGAATTTGTAACCAATGAAACTCTTAAAAACAAACCTTTTTTTGACGGCTTAAAATTTCACAGAGTCATCAACGATTTCATGATACAAACCGGAGATCCTCTGGGAACAGGGTCTGGGGATACGGGATATAAATTTAAAGACGAATTTTCTGATTTGAAATTTGATACCGGTGGTGTTTTGGCTATGGCCAATAACGGCCCAACAACAAACAGCAGTCAATTTTTTATCACGCATCTTGCAACGCCTTGGCTAGAGGGGAAACACACGATTTTTGGCCATGTAGTCGAAAACGGAATGGAAGTAGTTAACAAAATTGAACAAAATGACTACATCAATAAAGTAACTATCATTCGAAATGGTGAAACCGCTAAAAAATTTAACGCAGCAAAAATATTCAATGATTATTTCGTGATTGAGTCTGAAAATCAAAATAAAAGAGCCGCTATTGATGCTGAAAACCAAAAAGTGTACAATGAAAAATACAAAGAAGTGCGCGAACAAAAAGTAGCTTATTTTTCTGATTTGAAAGCCAAAGCAACAAAAACAGCAACAGGATTACAGTACGTGATTACCAAAAAAAGCGGTGGTAAAAAACCTGTCGCAGGCACCAATGTTTTCATACATTATGCCGGTTTTCTGGAAGACGGAGAATTATTTGATGCTAGCATCGAAAGTGTTGCTAAAACTTTTGGAAAATACGATGAAAATAGAGCTGCACAAAACGGATACCAGCCCATCCCTTTTCAAGCTGGTAAAAAAGATGGCATGATTCCTGGTTTCATTGAGGGATTGGAAAAATTATCTTTTGGAGACAAAGCCGTAATTTTCATCCCGTCCCGTTTAGGATACGGAGCAGCTGGAGCTGGAGGCGTAATTCCGCCCAATGCCAATATTATTTTTGAAATTGAGTTATTAGAAAAAATGCCACAATAATATTTAAAAGAAAGTAAGACCTAAAATTAGTACAACATGAAGTTTAAAATTCTGTTTTTATTATTTCTGGGAATGGTCAACGTACATTCTCAAACTGTCAAGAAATCCGTTCCTGCTAAAAAACCAGTGACTACAGTCAAAGCAACTGCAAAAACACCGGTAAAGCCTACCGTAAAAACCCCAGCGACAATCGAAGGAATTTTTGCCACGATTGCCACGAACAAAGGTGATATTGTGTTAGAATTAGAGTACAAAAAAGCACCCGTAACCGTTGCTAACTTCATTGCATTGGCCGAAGGAAAAAATACGTTTGTAACGGAGGAAAACCTTAAAGAAAAACCGTTCTTTGACGGTCTAAAATTTCACCGTGTCATCAAAGATTTCATGATTCAAGGAGGAGATCCTTCGGGAAATGGATCTGGTGGGCCAGGTTATGCGTTCAAAGATGAATTCACGGACTTGAAACACGATAAGCCGGG
Organism: Flavobacterium sp.; assembly: GCA_017995345.1. GTDB lineage: Bacteria > Bacteroidota > Bacteroidia > Flavobacteriales > Flavobacteriaceae > Flavobacterium. The sequence continues at coordinate 1,131 of JAGOJA010000005.1, read as the reverse complement.
AATCCTTTCTATGGCTAACTCAGGACCAACTACAAATGGAAGCCAGTTTTTCATTACCCACAAAGCAACGCCTTGGTTAGATGGCAAACATACTGTTTTTGGTCACGTTACGGAGGGAATGAGTATTGTAAACGCTATTGCACAAAACGATGTGGTTACAAAAATTACTATTGTAAGAAAAGGCGCTTTAGCCCAAAAGTTTGATGCGCCAAAAGTGTTTGCTGACTATTTCAACAATAAATCCGAAGACCAAAAGAAACAGGATTTAGTCAACGCTGAAAACAAAGCCAAGCAAGCCGCAATTGAAGCCGAAGCTAAAAAAGCGTACACTGAAAAATACGGTCCAGTAATCGCTGCCAAAAAAGCATATTTTACTGCTACAAAAGCAACTGCTACTACTACTCCATCAGGATTAACGTACAAAATAACAGAGAAAGGAACAGGTGTAAAACCTACTAACGGAACACAATTTTATTTTCATTATGCCGGTTATTTTGAGGATGGAACCTTATTTGACAGCAGTTATGAAACCGTGAGTAAATCCTATGGAAAATTCGACGCAAATCGTGCCGCACAAAACGGCTACCAAGCCTTTCCGTTTGAAGCAGGAAAGAAAGACGGTATGATTCCAGGATTTATTGAAGGCTTAGAGAACATGGCTTTTGGAGACAAAGCTGTGGTTTTTATCCCATCAAACCTAGCGTATGGAGAAAGAGGTGCCGGTGGTGTTATTCCGCCTAATACAACACTTGTATTTGAATTGGAAATGCTGGAAAAACAACCTGCTCCAAAACAATAGTACTTAAAAGAATGCCATTAAAAAACCCGACAGACTTCAAAAGTTGTCGGGTTTGTTTTTATAGTTTATTCGCTCTGATTAGGGGAAAGAAAGCGGCGATTATCCGTTTCGTCTTCGTCATCAGCGTTCCATTATTAATTATTTCTTACCAAATTTCCAGTCAAATTCGTCTTTCTGATTGATAATGGCGCCAATCTCAAACTTTACCACTTCATCAAATTCCGTTTGAAAAATCATCCAGTTTTCCTCGTTGAAATAATTTTCGAAGGTATCAAACTCTTCCTGAGTAAATTTAGTAATTCCTTTGGTAGCCAAATCTTTTTTGACTTCAC
>JAGOJA010000132.1 GCA_017995345.1 Flavobacterium sp. | reverse complement strand
TGCAGAAGTTGCTACTCCCATGTCAGCCATACCCGCAGAACGCGCATCAGCAGCAATTAATAAGAAAGGAACACCTGTGGTTATTACTCGGCTATTATCTTCTTGCGCTTTAACATATTGACCTACAACCAATAAGGTAAATATTACAGCAATTTTTTTCATTGTATTCATAGAAATTAATTTGACAAATATAGTATTTTATTATAGTATTACAAGTTTCTCATATTTTTCAACTGACTTTCCAGTAGTTGTAGATCGTACTTTTAATTTATAAACATAGACCCCTTTTCCAATCTTATCTCCAAAATCATCACGACCATCCCAGATAATTTCTCTACAAAGAAAACCTTCAGTCGTAACTTGCTGATTTATTGTTTTAACCAACTTTCCTGCAACAGTCAGAATCTGAACTTGAACATCAAGTGGTTCAAAAGGCATGTTATGATTGAACCAAAACTCCGTATAACTCACAAACGGATTTGGATAATTCAATACTCTTTCTACTCGAAGTCCGTCATCTGAACAAATCGCATTAAACTGAATTTCTGCCGTAATTAAATTATTGTAAACATCCCAAGCTTTAAACAAAATCGTATGTAATCCTGGCGTTAAATCTCTAAAAGGGAATCTTACAAAACCACTGGTGTAATCGTCGTTATTTGTTTCATAATATTCATTCAAAACATACGGATTAGATTCATCGCCATCCAAAATTGCTACAATATCATGCCCGATTCCACTTGCCGTATTGATTCCGTTTTCATCTTCTAAAAAAGCAAGCAAAATGGGTGAACAATTTGTAATTCCGCCCGAAACAAAACCTTCATCATTCATATGCAATCTAACCGTTGGCGGATTCGTATCACTTACAGCATTTACGTTAACACCTCCAATTTGGATTGTTCTATCATAACCTGTTTGGTTATCCAAACTAGGCATATCACGTTTTGCATAAAAGCTTATTTTACCATTTCCAACTGGAATTCTAATATCTTGCGGCACCACGAAACTAAATTCAAATTGTCCGTTTACTACCGATGCATTTCCTCTAAAAACAGTTTCTCCTAAAGTAGTAAAATTCATCACTATAAGTCCGCTACCATTGGTAACACCATTATTTCCGAGAGTAGCCCTATTAATATCTTTATCAAAAATTTGAACTGCTAAATCACCGTTATAACCTGATAACAAAACATCATTTTCATCTCTTACCTCACCAGATATCTTTGTTAAACTCAAAGCTTGAAGAACAGGCAATGGTTGATTTACTGGGATATCATTTACTTTTGTCAGTACAACTCTAGGCCTCGGAATTGCTAATTTCATTGCTGGATCACCAATGTAAAAGACAACCCTCCTATTATCTGAACCTGTATCTAATTTTGTTAACCTCAGTGCTTCTGCGATTGAAGGATAATCATTCGACCCAAATGCATACAAGTCTTCATTCAATAAATTATTCATTACAAAACCTGTTGTAACACCAATTTGACGTGTTGTAGCAATCAAACCAATTGCCCCACCGCTTTTATTCCAATACATGTATTCGCCTCCTGTAAAACGCCCTGGATCATCAAAACGTGTAAACTCGCAAGTTATTGTTATAAAAAGTGGATATCTGTAACGATTGGTTAAATTTTGAGCATCTAATTTTTCAAACAATCTTTCTCTTGCAAGCGATTCTTCATTTCCGTGTCCGAAGTAATTAAAAACTAAAGCCCCAAGCGCTAAAGCATCTAAAAAGTCTTTTTTTGCTTCTGGATAACGCTCACCACCCGCTGCTACTTGTTGCAAATAAGCATCTGTATGTATTTTTTTTACATTTACAAATGGCTTTTGTGTAGTTAAAGTATTCGCTAAATTATCTAGTCCAAACTGGAGCGTTGCGTCTGTTGTATTATCAGCGTCATCGGAATAGATAACATAATTATTACGCCATCTTCCGTAAGACTTCTCATCATGATATTCAATTACCTTATCAACCATTTCTTTGGCTTGGCCAGTAGAAGAAACTAACATTCTTCCAACTGCAATATCAATTCCGTCAAAACCACCTAACATTTGACCTTCGGTATCATCCATCAAACCATAAAAATCATCCGACATGAAGGACGAGAATAATGAGAAATTAGAAATGTTATTTGTTTCTGAAGCAAAAGGATTGAATCCATGAAAAACAGGAACAATATTGGTATTACTGAATAATCGGTCTTTGTAATCATAAGATGCATCTCCAAAAAGATTTACATACTTAACTCTTTTATCTGGAGCGGAAGCATTCCAATACACATACTTAATTAAATTTCTAATTGCTGCAATATCTTGTTTTCCAGAAGCAAATTCTTGATAAATTTTTTCTAAAGTAACCACACGCACCACTAAACCAGAATTATTTCTATGAAAATCAGCTAAACGTTCTGCTTGCGTTGTTAAAAGTTCTGGTGTTATAATCAAATAATCGATGTCTTGAAAATTTCCTTGAGCATCTTTAAAAATTGTGCCTTTTAAATTCTGATTCACCACAACAGAATTTGATTCACGCAATGGGGTAAAGGTATCAGACATATCAACTGCCACGTATTTTCTAGCCGTACCTAAATTTACTTTAAAATTAAAATTGGCTCCGGTGGTATTTTCGTAAGCCGTAACATTATATAAATCGGTAACATCCCAAACTTGAGAAATTCCTGATGCATTTGCAATTCTGTATTCTCCAACACCAATATTAGCTTGCTCTTGATCATTAAAAAATAGGAATTGTTTAGAGAAACCTGTTAAATTCCGCTTTACTTTTAATCGTATAAAATCTAAAAAACCATTTGAACTCGGAACACCTCCATTATTATATGTTAGTGCAATTGAAATATTTGAAGAAGTGGCATTAAAAACGGCATTTAAAGCAGATTCATAACCTTCAACTCCACTACCTGAAGTTAACTGCGGAAAATTCAAAGTTCCCAAATCAACAGAATTGGCTTTTACATTAAAAGAAGAGTTACCAAATGACTTAGAAGCCGTATTTACTTTTATTTGAACAGGAACTGAAGTATCTAAATTAGGAATTGAAAAATCAAATGTTTGAAATTCATCTACATTAAATTGTTCACCAAACCATCTTCTACCAACTTTTCCAGCATTAATTAAATCTTTCTCGTAGTAAATTACATCATCAAACTGATTAAAAGTTAAAGTTGGAGGATTTATTGGCTGCAATGCTTGTTCTATTCTTTTTCCAGCTGAACCTAATGAAGTTATGTAATAATATGATTTATCTGCAAACAAGTTCACACTGGTTAAACTTTCGGCACTCCAAGTATCAACTCCTTCTGCATAAAATAAAATATAATCGCTATTATCAAAAACGCCATCATCTTCACCAATAAATTGAATCGCATTCTGTTCTAAATCATCCGGATAAGGGATTGAATTGTTTAACGGCAACATGCGTCCACCATTTCCATAAATCTTTATATTTCTAGGATCTACATTAACATTAAAACCCAAACTCTGAAGAAAAGTTTTAGAAATTCTATAAACACCTGATTTTTCAACGTAAAAACGGTGCCAATTTCCAGTTGCTAAAACCGAATTTGAAACCGCCTGAATAACATTCTGATTTTGACTTCTATTTGACAGATTGTTTTGGAAAGAATACGTTAACGAAATAACTTTTTTAAAAACGCCACCTTCTTTTATAATGGGACTAAAAATTAAAATACCTTTATAATCATCTCGAGCACGAACAACTTCCAATGAAGTTTGAATCTTATTAGGTAGTAATGATTTATTCAAATCATAAAGTTCCGATTCGTTTATAGTTTGATATTTTACATTTGATATAACCAAACTTGACACATTAGTTGATGCAGTAACTGGCACTAATTTCCTATATTGAATTTTTCTTGACGGAATATCAATATTGTAAAATTCTGTATCAAACTGAGGCACTTTAATTGAAGTTTCCCCCAAACTGTAATCCACATTAGAATTCCAATTAATAGAAATATTATCTGTTTGTTGCCCAAAAACAAACACAACAGAAAATAACAGTACAAATAAGATAGTCTTTTTCATTAGCTATAAAACGTGTTAAACACCTATATATTACAAAGAGAAAAAAAATATTTATTTTAATCTAATTTTTTACAATAAAACTTAATATAAATCGTTGTAAGAGAAAGGATTTTAACACAACATTAATTTTTTTTTACAAAAATTTAAAAACATGTTGCATTTTAATTCATTATTATTATCTTGCGACACGAAATTTATTACCTACTAAAGTATGAAAATTAAGAAAATTATGGCTTTAAAAGTGTTAGTAGTATTAGCACTGGCATTAGGCTTTACAGGTTGTAGCAAAAAAGGAAGCACAAAAGGTGGTTCTACAGCTACAGGATGGAAAATCAATGATAAAAAAGGTGGATTCCAGTTTAACGACAAGTTTAAACAACAAGAAACGCCTCCAGGGATGATTTCTATTGAAGGAGGTACTTTTACAATGGGAAAAGTACAAGACGATGTTATGCATGATTGGAACAACTCTCCAAATCAACAACACGTACAATCTTTCTTTATGGATGAAACAGAAGTAACCAACAAAATGTATTCTGAATACTTGTTTTGGGTAAAAACTGTATTTCCTCCAACTGAAGAAAACTACAAACACATTTACAATGGAGCAATTCCAGATACTTTAGTGTGGAGAAATCGTTTAGGTTACAACGAAACGATGACAAACAACTACTTAAGACACCCTGCTTATGCTGACTACCCAGTAGTTGGTGTTAACTGGATTCAAGCAACTGAATTTAGCAAGTGGAGAACTGACCGTGTAAATGAAAACATTTTAGAGCGTGAAGGTTACCTTAAGAAAGATAACAAAATCAAATTAGGTTCTGACGTAACTGCTGAAAACTCTTTCAGTACTGAAACTTATATCAATACACCATCTAAAGCATTTGGTGGTAACGAAGAAGTAGTATTGAAAAAAGAAATGGGTGGTGGTAGAAGACCAGCTGCAGATACTGCTAAAAACGTATACGCTCAAAGAAGTTCTGGATTAATTTTACCAGAATATAGATTACCAACAGAAGCTGAGTGGGAATATGCTGCAACTGCTTTAGTTGGAAACAGAGAGTACAACATTTACAAAGGACAAAAAAAATACCCTTGGAGTGGTCAATACACTCGTTCGTCTAAAAGACAATACAGAGGTGACCAATTAGCCAACTTTAAACAAGGTAAAGGGGATTACGGAGGAATTGCAGGTTGGTCTGATGACGGAGCTGACATTACAAATAAAGTTAAAGCATATGCTCCAAATGATTTTGGTTTATATGATATGGCTGGAAACGTAGCTGAGTGGGTACAAGACGTTTACAGACCTATGGTAGATGACGAAGCAAATGACTTCAACTACTTTAGAGGTAACGTTTATACTAAAAATAAAATTGGTGAAGATGGAGTTGTTGAATTAGTAACTTCTGACAACATCACTTATGATACTTTAAGTAACGGTAGAATTATGGCTAGAAATTTCCCTGGTCAAATTGCTCAAGTTCCTGTTGATGAAAACGAAACATACTTAAGAACTCAATTCTCAACTTCTGACAACAGAAACTATAGAGATGGTGATAGACAATCTACACGTTTCTACAAATTTACTGACTCTGAAGAAGGTGCAGGAGAAGAAAAACACAGAATGTACGAAGCTCCTAAACACTCTATCACTGCTGATAGTTTAGGTAAAATGGACAAGAAATTTGATAAATCTGACAAGAGAACTACTTTAGTAGATGACAACGTTAGAGTTTACAAAGGTGGTTCATGGAGAGATAGAGCATACTGGTTAGACCCAGCGTCTAGAAGATTCTTCCCTCAAGATATGGCAACTGATTACATCGGATTCAGATGTGCGATGTCTAAAGTAGGTCCTAAGTCAAACAAAAAGACTCCAAGAGGAAATCCAAAAAAATAATTTTCATACAAAATACTTAAAAAAGCCCTTTCGTTTGAAAGGGCTTTTTTTTATCTTCGTTTCGATTTAAAACTAATCACATGACCACAATAGCGACTTTACATTCCTTATTTTTAAATTGCTCTAGCGTTTCTACCGATACTCGAAAAATAGAAAAAGATAGCTTATTCGTTGCCCTTAAAGGCGAAAACTTTGACGCTAACACTTTTGCTAAAGAAGCTTTAGAAAAAGGAGCCAAATTTGTAATAATTGACAATCCCAACTATAAAATTGACGAGCGAACTTTATTAGTAGAAGATTCACTTATTGCCTTACAAGAGTTAGCTAAATATCATAGAGCCTATTTAGGATTACCAATTATAGCCTTAACTGGAAGCAATGGAAAAACCACTACCAAGGAATTAATACACGCTGTGCTTTCAAAAAAATACAATACACTGGCAACTATTGGCAATTTGAATAATCACATTGGAGTTCCACTTACACTATTGCGTTTTACAAAAGAAACCGAAATTGGCATTGTTGAAATGGGCGCAAATCATCAAAAAGAAATAGAATTCTTATGCGAAATTGCGCAACCTGATTATGGTTATATTACTAATTTCGGGAAAGCTCACCTAGAAGGATTTGGCGGAGTTGAAGGCGTAATCAAAGGAAAAAGTGAAATGTATGATTATTTAAGAAACAATGAAAAAATTGTTTTTATTAATTTAGATGACGCCATTCAAAAGGAAAAAGCAACAGGAATTAAACAATTTAGTTTCGGTTTAAACGAGTCAAAAGTTGATGTAAAAATCGATAAGGTTGAAGC
>JAGOJA010000044.1 GCA_017995345.1 Flavobacterium sp. | reverse complement strand
AAAGAGGCATCATGAGAAAAATTGACATTCTCGCCTAATGCTTTTTGAATGCGAGCTTGTCTTTCTATAGGAGTGGTTTTTTTCCAGAACTGCATGGTTTTTATTTTTCACCAAAGCTACATGCTTATAAAATTAGAAAATATGATAAATGTTAGGTTTTGTTTTTAAAGAATAGAAGTTTTATAGTTTTAAATTTGGTGTTGTGGATTGTTAATTAGAACAAAGTCAGCGGTGTTTGTCTTTACTGGAAATGTATTTATAATGACACTTTGATGTGCAAACTTGTTTAGTATTCTTTGTGTTTCCTTTTTTTGTTGCTCGTCATTAACATGTACACATGGCCCTACAATAGTTAGAATTCACTAAAAAGCGGTTGTCTTACAACTACAAAACTATTTTGTAGTTGTAAGACAACCTTTATTTAATGACGCAAGAAAGTATCGCCTGATTTTATTCCTATTGCTAATTCTTCTAGATTAGTGTTTTCGAGCATGAAAGCCAGTTCATTTCTAATAGACTTAAATTTATCATGTACGGGACAAGGGTGGTCTTCGGAGCATTGATTTAAACCCAGACCACAACCAGTAAAAACGCGATCTCCATCTAGTGCCGTTACAATTTGGGACAGTTTTATTTGGCTCATTTTTTCTTTTGGGATTTCAAATCCCCCGCCAACGCCCTTAATAGAACGGATAATATTGTTTTTGGATAGAATTTGTAAAATTTTCGCGGTAAAAGCCTCGGGAGAATCTATTTTCTCAGCAATAGCTCTAAGTCCAACTCTATTGTTTTGATAGGATTCTGATGCTATAAAAATAGCGGCCCGAATTCCATATTCACAGGTTTTAGAAAACATAGTTGTTTTTTATTAATTTATATAAATCATTGTTACACCTTTATTTTCTGGGTTGACTGTTTTTTTATTTCCAAAAAAGATCATCATCCCTTTCGACAAAAGCTTCTTTGACATGGATCTCATTAATTTTAACCAATTCTTCTTTGGTTGCTATTTTTTGAATTTCAACAAATAAAATGCGTTCCTCAAAACGGATGTGTGCTTCTAGTTCTTCTTCAATCAATCCTAAAGATCTTTCTTGATTAGTGGTTTGTTTGAATAAGCGTTCTAAACGGCGATGCTCTGCAAGCGCTTTTTTTATAAGTTTATTTTCTGCGCCTAATATTGGAAAAACATATTTTTCTTCTAATTCGAAATGGGGTTTTAAATGCGTCTTAAAAAACCAGTCCGTATGTTTTTTGATTCGATTGGATTCAATTTTCTTTGAAAAACCGGTTCGAATTTTCCAACATAATTGCAAAGCTTGGTGATGATCGTGGCTTAAAGGTTGCAGTTCTGGAGCTCTTTTTAATGGCTTACTTGATATCATAGTACATATAAATTTAAAAATTCATCAATACGGATGAAGTAGCCAAAAATAAACAATAAAACATGAATTGTCATAATAAATTGTAGGCAAAAAGACCTTTTCGGCAATTTATCTTTATTTTTAAGCTTAAAATGACCCTGTACCCTGCATTTAATGCAAAAACCACTGTCAAAAATAATAAAAGTGATTTTATAGCAGCCATTTTCTCAATTGGTAAGGTAAACTGGAATCAACAGTTACCGGACAATTTTATTTCATAAGCTAAAAACCCCAAAAGAACTGGTAAAGTCAATATTGTCATTCTGTGCAGTTTCATATTTTTTTAATAACTTAAACAATACTTAACGTGTTTATTTACTAGCGGGTGGCCGGTAATAGCAAAGGTTAATAAAAATTGCACACAACTCTGATTGTGGCGCTTAAAAGATTGACAGTTAACAATGAATGATTGGTTAGTTTAAAAATTTAGTTTGTTTTAAAGTTACTTTTTTATTAGCAAGCCTACTTTTGAATCAACCTCTAAATTGTACCGAAATACTTGATGTAGAGAGATTTTCTTTGTCCAATTCCCTAACAGAAAAACCTAGTTTTCCTAATGTATTTACCCCATTTACAAAATACTGGATATAATAATTTCCCCTATAGTTTTGATGCTCTAAATATTGTATCATATTTTGCATTTGACTCCTGTCAATCAATTCTGAATGTACCGTTGTGCGCACTTCAAACGGGAGCCCGCTCTCAATTAGCAAATGCAATGATTTTTGAAAAGGCAGAAAGAGATTAGATTGAGTAATCTTTTCAAAATGAATTGGCATAGCCTTGTAATCCAAAGCAACATAATCAATTAATTGATTTTGAAGTGCATATTGTAAAGTATCAGGTCGCGAACCATTAGTGTCAATTTTCACCAAAAAACCCATTTTTTTGACCTCAGCTATGAGTTGGATACTGTTTTTATGCAATAAGCATTCGCCACCGCTAAAAACCACTGCGTCTAATAAGTTTTTTCTGGAATGAAGAAAAGCAAGAGCTTTTTCGAATGAAATTGTTCCTTTTCCCTGTACAATTTCAGGATTGTAACAATACAAACACCGCATATTGCAGCCTGCAAACCAAAGAATGCAAGCTGATTTATGCGCATAATCTAATAAAGTAAAAGGTGTTATGCTGTAAATAGGATTACTACCATTTTCCTTCATTGAAATGTGTACGTTGTTTGTGTTCTCCTTTTTTTCCAATATTGAAGCTTTCTACGGGTCTGTGGTAACCCATTACTCTTGTGTACACTAGACATTTGGTTCTCAAATGTTGGTTTTCTTCTAAAATCGGATTGGTTGTTTTCATGTTTTTTAGAGATTTAAGGTTTTGAGGTTAAATTTTTTATAAGGACTAAATTGTTGAATTTAGGGTTTTTTGAATCCAAAAATATTAAAGTCAAAAGTCAGTTGCTCAACTTTAAGCCTTTCCCTTTTTCTAATTACTCAGCTTTAATTTTTTTTCTTCAATTAAAATTTCATCACATTTTGGGCAATATTCGTGTTCACCATTCAAATACCCATGAACAGGACATACGCTGAATACGGGAGTAACGGTGATATACGGTAGTCTGAAATTAGAAATTACTTTCTTTACAAACTGTTTGCAGGCTTCTGGCGAACTGATTTTCTCGCTCATATATAAGTGTAAAACTGTTCCTCCGGTATATTTGCATTGCAATTCGTCTTGCAAGAACAAGGCTTCAAAAGGGTCTTCGGTATGTTCGACCGGAATTTGAGAACTGTTAGTGTAATAAATATTTTCGCCCTGTCCGGATTGTAAAATGTTTGGAAAACGTTTTTTGTCTTCTTTTGCAAAACGGTAGGTGGTTCCTTCTGCAGGTGTAGCTTCCAGATTGTATAAATTCCCGGTTTCTTCTTGAAACTCTTTCATTCGGTTTCTAATGTGCTCCAAGATTTCTGCTGCAAATTCAATTCCTGTCAATGAAGTTATGTCGTCTTTATTCTCGGTAAAATTCGCAATCATTTCATTCATTCCGTTTACACCAATGGTCGAAAAGTGATTTCTGAAATGTTGTAAATAGCGTTTTGTGTACGGATATAAACCTCGGTCGTACATTTCTTGAATAAACACTCTTTTTTTCTCTAAAGTAGATTTCGAAATATATAATAATCGATCTAATTGTGTGAATAATTCGACTTTATTTCCTTTGAATAAATACCCTAAACGCGCCATATTAATTGTTACTACACCAATACTTCCTGTCATTTCGGCACTTCCAAAAAGTCCGTTTCCACGTTTTAATAGCTCTCTTAAGTCCAGTTGTAAACGACAGCACATACTGCGAACTGCATTGGGTTTATATGCATTTTCATTTTCTACTTTAGCTCCTTCCTCATTTAGAATATATTGACTTCCAATGAAATTTTGGAAATAAGAGGAACCAATCTTCGCTGTATTTTCAAAAAGTAAATCTGTATTTTCTCCATCCCAATCAAATTCTTCGGTAATATTTACTGTTGGAATTGGGAAGGTGAACGGCTGTCCATTAGCATCGCCTTCGGTCATTATGGTATAATAAGCTTTGTTGATGATGTTCATTTCCCTTTGAAAATGCTCGTAACGCAAGTCGGTTACTTTTGTAACGCCTCGTTCTTTGGCTCTAGCCAAAATAGTTACATCGGAATTGTTTTCAAAAAAATGTAGGTCATTCTTCGTCGGAATCTGGGTTTTCAAATCATCGGGAACAACCCAGTCTAAAGTAATATTTGTAAAAGGTGATTGTCCCCACCGCGCAGGAACATTCAAATTATACACAAAACTACGAATGGCTTTTAAGACATCTTCAAATGATAAATTATCTTTAAAAACATAAGGCGCTAAATAAGTGTCAAACGAACTGAAGGCTTGTGCTCCAGCCCATTCGCTTTGTAAAATCCCAAGGAAGTTTGCCATTTGTCCCAAAGCTTCTCTAAAATGTGAAGGTGCTTTACTTTCCACGCGTCCGCGAACGCCGTTGAAGCCTTCGTTGAGCAACACTCTTAGGCTCCAGCCAGCACAATATCCCGTCAAACAATCTAAATCATGTATATGGATGTCACCATTGCGATGCGCATAACCTTCTTCTTTTGTATATACTTTGTCAAGCCAGTAATTAGCAATAATTTTACCTGCAACATTGTTGACTAACCCCGCATTAGAATAAGAAGTATTAGCATTGGCATTGATGCGCCAATCGGTTTGTTCGATGTATTCTTCGATGGTTTGCGTACTATCAACGTAAGTGGTGTCTTCGTTTAAACCATCTACATGTTCGCGTTGTAATTTGCGTGTATGCCTGAACAACATAAAGGAACGCATGACTTCGAAATACTGTTTTTCAAAAAGGTTTTTCTCGATTAAATCCTGAATTTCTTCAACAGCCCAAATTTCTTTGGATTGTAAATCTTGAGTGATTTTATCAAAAACACTCTCATCAAATGCTATGGAGACACTTTTAAAACTTTTTTCAATTGCGTCCTGTATTTTAAAAGGTTCAAACGGCTTGTATTCACCGTTTCTTTTGATAACATATTTTTCCATAGCATTTAATGTTTTAAGTGTTATTTTGTGTTACTTATTTGACTCTTGTTCCGCAAATGTTTTTTCTAAAGCCACTGCACTTGGAAACAAAATATTATTTTCCAAGTGGATGTGTTTGTGTAAGTCCTGTTCAAAATCAGACAACATTGCAAAAGTTACACGATAGGTACTGCAAGCATCTGCTGGCGGAGTATAGTTGTTAGTTAGTTCGGCAATTTTTACAAAACGATCGCCCTCGGCTTCATGCTCCTCCATCATCATAGCTATCGGATTATTTACAGTTCCAAATTGTGGTTGTGCAATTGCTTCATCTGTAAGACTTGCTTTTACCATTTTTTTGATAAAAGGAAATAAAATTTGTTCTTCTTTTATCAAGTGTTGCGCTAATTCGCCTGCACAGCCTATAAAAAGCTCGTTGATTTCGAATAATTCAGGATGATTTGCACCATGAACTTTGCACAATTTGTCTAAAAAAGGAAGTATAACTTGTGTTTTTTCCTGTACATAACGGTGATGCGTTTTCTCAATATAGTCTGCTAATAAATCTAACGGCCAAGATTTAAAATCTATAGCACTGTCATTTTTAGTTGATAAAACAGTGTTTAGCTGATCCATTAATTGATCCGTATCGATGTCTTTTTTTTCACAAGCTTCCTCAATTGTTCGATTCCCTTTACAACAAAAATCTATTCCATATTTTGAAAATACTGCCGCTGTTCTAAAATCTTTTGCAACGTATTCTCCGATTGTCATTTTCTCTAAAGTTTGCATAATGTCTGTTTTTGTGTTAAAATTATTTTTACAAAAGTATAAACATTTTCAATAAAAGACAAATTTATCCTTAATTAAATATAAATTTTATTTTTTTTTGTAACTCAATCGCTTACAGTTGGATGTGGTTTTTATTTAATCTTTTTTACTTGATGCAAAATAATAACTTAAAAAAGTATAGAATATGACTTTTATCATGTGCTGTCTTTTTTTTAAGTTATTATTTTACACCAAATAAATAAAGGACATTTTGGTCTTTTATTGAAATTGTAAATTTTTATTAACGAACAAAAACAAATAATTATGCTTTCAAAATCACAAGCAAGAGCATTTTTTTTGGGAGGAACACTGGTCACCTTTTTAATTTTTATAGGGCTGACTATTTATTCATTCATGCCCAGAAATGATCAAACGAACTATGGTAAAATCACTAAAGAGGTAGTGAGAGGAAAAGAACTATGGGAATCCAACAATTGTATGGGTTGTCATAGTATTATGGGTGAAGGAGGCTATTATGCTCCAGAACTGACAAAAGTACTAGATCGCCGCGGCGAAGGCTATGTGAAAGCAGTTCTAATGTCCCCGATTCCGTGGGCACCAAAAGGACGAAAAATGGTTGCTTACAAGATGAGTGAAGCCGATGCTAATGCTATGGTGGCTTACTTTGAGTGGATTAGCAAAATAGATTTGAATGGTTTTGACAGAGTAGTTTCGCCATTAGCTAAAGAAGAATAATTTAACATACACAAAAAGGAACTCGCCATTAAAAACAAGTGTGTTGCAAACAAACACGATTAACTAAAAGGCGTTACCATTTTTGACCATTAACAAATAAAATACATAAAAAGATGAAATATAAATCACAAAAAGTTGCTTATTGGTTTTTTGCACTGTGCATGCTTTTGTTCTCGCTGCAAATTATCTACGGCTTCATCATGGGCTTTGACCGAATAGGAATACAAGGCCTGCATGAAATTATTCCTTTTAATACAGCTAGAGCTGTACATACTAATTTACTAGTTGTGTGGTTACTAACAGGTTTTATGGGAGCCGCTTATTATATTATTCCTGAAGAAGCACAACGCGAATTAATAAGCGTAAAATGGGCTTATGTACAACTGATTTCATTAGCCCTTGTGGGTGTTGTTGCTATTCTAGGATTTCATTTCAATCATTGGGAAGGAAGAAAATTCCTCGAAATTCCTAGAGAATTAGACTATTTAGTAGTTGTTAATGTATTGCTTTTCTTAGGTTTAATTTTAGGTACTTTATTCAAAGGAAAACGTCAAACAACAACTGCATTAATTCTTACCATGGGATTGTTCTTTGCAGCTCTACTATATATCCCTGGAATGATCTGGTTTGATAGCCAAGTAATGGATTCATTCTTCCGTTGGTGGGTTGTTCACTTGTGGGTTGAAGGGGTATGGGAATTAATTATGGGAGGTATTCTTTCGTTCTTATTGATCAAATTAACTGGAGTAGATAGAGAAGTTATCGAGAAATGGTTGTACGTAATTGTTGGTCTTACTTTTCTTTCTGGAGTTCTAGGAACTGGACATCACTACTATTATATTGGAGTAAATAAAATTTGGTTGGTTGTTGGGGGTATATTCTCAGCGTTAGAGCCTTTAGCTTTCTTAGCAATGGCATTATTTGCTGTAAATATGTACAGAAAAGGAGAGAAAAGCCATCCAAATAAAATCGCTTTATTCTGGACTATTGGTTCTGCTATCGTTTCTTTTGTGGGTGCAGGATTACTAGGTTTTGCACATACTTTACCACAAACGAACCTATACACACACGGAACTTTAGTTACGGCAATGCACGGTCATTACGCTTTCTGGGGTGCTTATGCAATGATTGTTTTGGCTATAATAAGTTATGCTTTACCTAACTTGACAGGTCGTAAACGGTACGAAAGCACACAAGGAATGGCTGCTTTTTGGTTATCCAATGTAGGAATGTTAGGAATGACAGTAGCCTTTGGTGTGGCCGGAGTAGCTCAGGTGTATATGGAACGTAAAATGAAAATGGATTTCATGGATGTACAAAACGAAATCAGCATTCACTTTGTAGTGTTGCTTATTTGTGCCACTATGTTTACCACAGGAATTGGACTATTTATATATGATTTCGTTAAATACGGAAGACCTACTGATGAAGCTTTAGAGAGCGACAATCAAGGACATAGAGTAGATGAATATAAAATCGATGGACATAAAATCGAAAATCTAACAGGAACAAGTGAGAAAAAAGGAAAATCAGTGATTTAAAACTGAAACCTTTTTCGTGTAACGGAATACTCAAAATAAAATTTCCAGAATGCTTTAACCACCGTTTTTTAGAAGTGCATTTCCGAAAAAACAATAGTTATCGTGTTCTGGTTTTTTTCTAAAATAAAAAAAATGTTAATAAATACACCCTATTATCATGCCGTAGGCAAAGAAAAAGATGTTTTTGAACATGCCTATAAAAACAAAATTCCTTTTCTATTGAAAGGGCCAACCGGAACTGGAAAATCTCGTTTTGTAGAATACATGGCGCATCAATTGGATAAAAAAATCATCACAATTAGCTGTCACGAAGAAACTTCTTCAACGGATTTAATTGGACGCTTTATCATCAAAGGTGCCGAAACAGTTTGGCTCGATGGTCCATTAACCACTGCCGTAAAAGAAGGAGCCATTATTTATCTAGATGAAATCGCCGAAGCGCGACCAGATGTTATTGTAGCCATTCACTCTTTGACGGATCACAGAAGGGAATTATTCATAGATAAATTAGGCGAAACCATAAAAGCACATGACGATTTTATGTTGGTTGCGTCTTTTAATCCAGGGTATCAACGAGGATTTAAAGAACTAAAACCATCCACTCGTCAGCGATTTATTGCCGTTTCTTTTGAATATCCAGAAACGAAAACTGAAATTGAAATTTTGGTAAAAGAAACTAATGTTGATCCTGATGTTGCCAAAAAATTGGTAGCGATTGGAAACAAAATCAGGAATCTAACCGAATTGGGTTTGACAGAAACCGTTTCGACTCGACTATTAATTGATGCTGCAAAAATAATTAAAAGTGGTCTTCCAAAACGATTGTCGGTTCATGTGGCGGTGGTTGAACCTCTGTCAGATGATTTACAAACTGTGGAAGCATTGAAGGATTTGTGTGATTTGATGATATAAAGCAAGAAAAAATGGGATTCGAAATAGACGAATATATAGTTGGGAAGTTTTTTAAACACTTGAAAAAGAGTAAAAAAATAAGTCCCGAAATTCTTGCTAGAACAGTCACGCTTACTTCGATTAAACCCCGATTGACTATTTTGGCTAGAGCTTTGACCGGAAATCCAATCGAAATTTTTCCTGCCGAAAGAGAAGGGGGATATAAAAATAATAATTTTTTCCTTCCGATTTCTTTTGCGGAATTATCAACGAAAGAAGATAATCTTACTTTTTATCTTTTCAGAATTTTATACTTAAGTGTACAGCAGCGATTGAATTTGAATTGGACTTTGGAAGAACAAGACCAACCTTTAGCGCTTTCGCAACTAAAAGCATTTGAAACATCTGATGATGTTCTCGCCATTTTATTTGAAGAATTTTCTATCGACAAAAAGTTTCATACCGAAACAAAACAACATTTCATTCAAAAAGGAAATGAAAAAATAGCACCCGATTTCTCTTGGATGTACGGAAAATGGATGCAAAATGAAAAAGAAGTTAAATCCGATTCAGTGCTCGAAAATTTCTCTGATAAAGCTAAAACTGCAAATGAAAATAAGCCGTTAACTACTTTAAAATCAAAAGCTGTTGAGGAAGTGGTCACTGTTGAATTAGATAAAAAACAACAAGAAGATTATGTCTTGCTTCATAATTTTGAAAAAGCGGAAACTGCCGAAGAATTCAATGGAACTTGGCGTGATTTTGATGGTTCTGACGAGCTCGAAGAACATCAGGAAGCTTTAGAAGAATTGAACATGAAATACACCGTTCGGGTTGATGATACGGCACATTCCGTTTATCAATCGGATTTTGTAGAGAATACTACCATCTCCGAAAGTGCCGAAATTGATGCCAATGGTTTCCATCTTACCTATAACGAATGGGATTTCAGCAAACGGATTTATAAGGAAAATTTCTGTAAAGTATATCCTAAATCACAGCAGAAAACTGATTCCCATTACTACAAAAAAACCATTGCAAAAAACGCGTCCACTTTATTAGGCTTACGCAAAATGCTGACCAATGTCAACAACAAAATGCAGCAGCAAAAACGCCAGACGCAAGGTGATGAGTTTGACATTGACGCCATAACGGATTTGTATGTTGACGTGCATTCAAAACGAACACCGTCCGAAAATATATATATATCAAATCGGAAAAAAGAAAAGGATTTATCTATTCTAATTCTTTTGGACATCAGTCTTTCCAGTGATGGCTATGCCGCAGGAAATCGTGTAATTGATGTAGAGAAAGAAGTTTCAATCCTTTTTGGAGAAATCTTAAATGAATTCAATATTGATTTTTGCATTGACAGCTTTTACTCTAAAACACGCAATTTCTCTACTTATTTGACGGTAAAGGATTTTGATGAAAACTGGAATATCGCCAAAAATAAAATTGGAGCGATAGAACCCAATGGCTATACCCGGATTGGTGCGGCTTTACGTCATGCCGGCGCACGACTTGATACCAGAAACACGAAAAACAAATGGGTTATCCTGATTTCTGACGGGAAGCCTAACGATTACGATAAGTATGAAGGTAAATATGGTGTCAACGATGTAAAACAAGCACTTCGCGAACTCAATAACAGGAATATTAATTCCTATGCTTTGGCTATTGAAGCTCAAGCCAAATATTATTTGCCGCAAATGTTTGGGCAAAATCACTATCAAATTTTAACAACACCAGTTGAATTATTACATTCGTTGGTTCATTTGTACGAAAAAATTAAACACCAAAAATAAATATATATTATGAATACTACTAATAATACCACAACCCTTCCCGAAGGCCACCCCGTTCAAGTGTACTTTCAAGAAAAAGGCATCATTAATGCCCTTTTAGAAGAATTAACTGCTACAAATCCTGTTGAAGAAATACAGAAATACACCAATATATTCAATCAGCTTCATACGATTGAGAAACGATTTGCCCGTAAAGAAAACCAGCTTTTTCCGTTTTTGGAAAAGAAAGGCTGGAACGGTCCTTCACAGGGAATGTGGTCGTTTCACGATAATTTGAGAGAGCAATTCCGCTTGATTCAGTACTATCTTAAAATGAATAATTTTGATAAAATTAGCATCAACACTCCTCTTTTGGTTAGTGGAATTGAACGACTGATGGGGGTGGAAGAAACGGTTTTGTTTCCAAATGCTTTGGACCTGCTTACCGAAGCCGATTGGATTGAAATGCGCAAAGGCGAAGAAGAAATAGGCTGGATGCTACCACAAGCTCCTGCTCCGTATCCAAAACAAGAATACATTCACCCAAGTGAAGATTTTACTAAAAGAGAAATGTCTTTTTCGCTCGAAAACACGTCTCATTATGATGAAGGCTATATGACGGTGGAGCAAGTAAATTTACTTTTTAGAACCCTGCCGTTAGATCTTACTTATGTAGATGAAAATGACAAAGTAATTTTCTACAACCGTGGCGAAGAACGTGTATTTCCTAGAAGTGCTGGGATTATTGGCCGTGAAGTGAAATTTTGCCATCCTCCAAAAAGTGTGGACACGGTGCTTAGAATCTTAGAAGAGTTTAGAAAAGGAACTAAAAGCGAATCTTCGTTTTGGATTAACTACAAAGAACGTTTGATTTACATTCGTTATTTTGCGGTTAGAGATGCCAATAAAAACTATAAAGGTGTTATTGAAATGTCACAGGATATTACCGATATCAAAAAAATTGAAGGCGAAAAACGATTATTGGACTGGGAATAATCTCAATATAAAAACTAAAATGGATACTCTTAAAATCAATTACAAAAATCTATACTATCCACCAGGAGGAATTCTGATGTGGATCATTATATTTCTGGAGCTTATCACCTTTGGGATGGCACTTGTGGCATTTGCTTTATATGGAAGTGAGGAGCCAGAATTATTTCATCAATCTCGCCTGCAACTCAATAGTACTTTTGGCGCTATAAATACCGTTTTCCTCTTGACAAGTGGTTTTTTTATGGCTAGTGCAGTACATGAATTTAAAGAGAATAACATAAAAAAATCTTCTTTATATTTTAAATTAACAATGCTTGGCGGGCTATTATTTTTGCTCTTAAAAAGTGTTGAATATTACCATAAAATAGAGTCGGGAATTACATTAGACACCAATGCTTTCTTTGCCTTTTATTGGCTCCTAACTGGATTTCATCTTATTCATGTTATTATGGGACTAGTTATTTTAATCTGGACAAATAATGGAATGATGAAAAAAAATTCCGATACCGAAATTGCAGATGTCGAAGCTTGTGCTGCTTTCTGGCACATGTGCGATTTGATTTGGCTTCTATTGTTTCCTGTTCTCTATTTAATTTATTGAAAATGAAAAAAACACTGCTATTTAGCTACGGATTATTGATTTTATTGACAGTGGTTACTGCTTTAATTTCAAATTTTGTTTCAACTGCCTCACTTGTTGTTGGTTTAGTCATGGGATTGTCCATGCTCAAATTCATCTTAGTTTCTTTTGAATTTATGGAACTAAAAAAAGCAAATTCTTTTTGGAAAATAAGCGTGATTTCTGTTTTGCTATTAATCATTGTTCCATTAATTTTGTTGCGAATTGTCTAATAAAAAAAAGTTAAAAAACATGATAAAAATCATGATAGAGGACAAAAACATCTTTTAAATTTACACTATAAATCAAGACAAAATAAAACCTAATTATTATGATTACTACATTCAATTTTACTCAAAAAAGCAAGTTAATTGCTGTCGGTCTGTTTCTCGCTGTTGGACTATTTTCATGTGTGAAGAAAGAGGAAAAAGACGCTAAATATTATGAAAGTATTAAAGTGGAAGGTCAAAAAACAGCTGAGCTGACTGCGCCCCCTTTCGTACCAAAACCAGTTGGTGATCGGCCTGCTATGAAGCTTGTTGTTAATATGGAAATTAAAGAACAAGAAGGCGAAATGGTCGATGGTGTGAAATATACCTATTGGACATTTGGCGGATCAGTTCCTGGAAGCTTTATTAGAACAAGAGTTGGTGATGAGGTAGAATTTCATTTGAAAAACCACCCTGATAATAAAATGCCTCATAACATTGATTTACATGCAGTGACAGGGCCAGGTGGTGGCGCTACATCTTCACTCGTTGCGCCAGGACACGAGAAAGTTTTTAATTTTAAAACATTAAATCCTGGGTTATACGTTTACCATTGCGCAACAGCTCCGGTAGGAATGCACATCGCAAACGGAATGTATGGTTTGATTCTGGTAGAGCCAGAAGGTGGTTTACCTCCGGTTGACAAGGAATACTACGTTATGCAAGGGGATTTTTATACTAAAGGTGCTTATGGAGATCCAGGAAATCAGCCGTTTGATATGAACAAAGCGATCAAAGAACAACCGGATTATGTAGTTTTTAACGGTAGTGTAGGAGCATTGACAGGTGGTAAGTCTCTAACTGCCAAAAAAGGAGAAACAGTACGTATTTATATGGGTAACGGAGGTCCCAACTTAGTATCTTCTTTTCACGCAATTGGCGAAATATTTGACAAAGTGTATGTTGAAGGTGGAGATTTGATTAATACAAATGTTCAAACAACATTGATTCCTGCCGGAGGTGCCGCTATAGTTGAGTTTAAAGTAGATGTTCCTGGAACTTTTATTCTGGTAGATCACTCAATTTTTAGAGCTTTCAACAAAGGAGCCTTAGGTATGTTAAAAGTTGAAGGGGAGGAAAATAAAAAAGTATATTCAGGAACTATTCAAGAAGGGATTTATTTACCTGAAGGAGGAACAATTCAAAACATGCCAAAATTGAATGGAGCTGCAAAACCTACAGGAGCGAAAACAATTGCACAGCAAGTTAGCTCTGGGAAAGCATTGTATGGAAGAACATGTTCAGCTTGTCACCAAACAGAAGGGCAAGGAGTTCCTAACGCCTTCCCTCCATTGGCCAAGTCAGATTACTTGAATGCTAATCCTGACCGTACTATTAATGCTGTATTACACGGGTTAAGTGGTGAAATTACTGTTAACGGTAAAAAATATAATAATGTTATGACAAGTCAAAACCTTAATGACGATGAGGTAGCTGATGTTTTAACCTATGTGTATAACAGTTGGGGAAATAACAAAACAGTTATAACTCCTGCAAAAGTAAAAGCCTTAAGAGCAAAACCTGTTCCAAAAGCTAAAGACATTCATGATTAATATTCAATATACAAGTAACTATAAATAACTAAAAAAAAAATGAAAAAATACATTTTTACAATTGCAATGATAGCATTGGCTTTACAAGGATACAGTCAAAACGCTGATAAAGGGAAAAAAGTCTATAATCAAGTATGTGTCGCTTGTCATCAAGCTACTGGTCTGGGAATTCCTGGCGCTTTCCCTCCGCTAGCAAAGTCAGATTATTTAAACAAAGATGTGAACCGCGCAATCAAAGGAGTGGTCAAAGGGTTAAAAGGTCCAATTACTGTAAATGGTAAAAAGTATAATACTGAAATGCCGGCTCAAGCATTAAATGACCAACAAGTTGCTGATGTAATGACTTACGTGTATGCAAGCTGGGGTAATAATAAAACCGTTGTGACAACAGCAATGGTTAAAGCCCAAAGAAAATAGTTTATAACGACAAAAAAATTAGCCATGTTAAAAAAGAAAATAGTTGTGTCAATATTTCTATTACTAATAGCAACATCGCTATGGGCTCAAAAAGCTAAAATGGTTACTATAGAAGGGGGAACGTTTGTTCCCCTTTATGGTGCCACAACTAAGAAACCGGTAGAGGTAAAGTCATTTTATATGGATACACACCCAGTTACTAATGCTGAATTTTTAGCATTTCTAAAGAAATATCCAGAGAACAGTCGTTCTAGAATAAAAGGAATTTTTGCAGATAAAAGTTATCTAGCACAATGGGAAAGCGATTTTAATTACGGAAAGACAAATTTAAGTAATGCCCCAGTTACAAATGTTTCCTGGTTTGCTGCCAAAAAATACTGCGAATGTCAAGGAGGACGATTGCCTACCATGGACGAATGGGAATATGTAGCCATGGCTGATGAAAAAAGAATCGATGCGCGTACAAAAGAAAGCTTTAATAGATATATTATGTCTTGGTATGAAAAGCCAAATACCTATGCCAATCCTGTTGGAAAAACATTCAAAAATTATTGGGGTGTTTATGATATGCATGGATTAGTTTGGGAATGGACTTCTGATTTCAACAGTATTTTTCTTTCGGGAGAATCCAGAAAGGATAAAGATACAGACAATAATTTATTTTGTGGAAGCGGTTCAGTAAATGCAACCGATTTGATGAACTATGCCGCTTTTATGCGTTATGCTTTTAGAGGAAGTCTTAAGGCAAAATATACCACTAAAAACCTTGGTTTTAGATGTGCACAAGATAAAAAATAGCCCTGAAAAACAAATCAAAACTCATAGAAATGAAATCAAATAACTACCACTCGCATTTTTCAATTCCGATAAAAGAATATTTAAAACAAAAATTCTTTACTACTAAATTGTTTTTTATCCTAGTAGGATCAGTCCTGTTATCGCTGCAATCCTGTAATAATAAAGCCGAAGCCGCAACGGAAAAAGACAAACCTATTTCGGATTTATCTATTTACAATCTTCCTTCAAAATGGACAAACGAAGAAGGTACCGAAATGGAAATGAAAGATATGAAAGGACAAGTATTAGTGATGGTTATGATTTACACTTCTTGTAAGTCAGCTTGTCCAAGACTGGTAGCTGACATGCGAAATATTGAACAAAGAATACCAAACAATATAAAAGATAATGTAAAGTTTGTCATGGTGAGTATCGACCCTACTGTAGACACACCTAAAAGACTAAAAGCATTTGCTATTGAAAATAAAATGGATGACGACCAATGGGTTTTCTTACGCTCAACCGAAGAAAACACCCGCGAGTTTGCAGCAGTTTTAGCAGTAAACTACAAGAAAATAGATCCTATAGACTTTTCACATTCTAATATAATAAGTGTATTTAATGCGGATGGTGAATTAGTCTATCAACAGGAAGGTTTGGGTGTAAATTCAGATCAAACTATAAATAAAATTACCGAAGAAGCTGGAAAGCTAAACTAAGCTACATTTTAGTGTTCTTGGATATCAATTTTTACGAATCCTTTTAAATAAGCAATCTAGGATTGGAACATGCTTTACGCTCGACAGGCATAAAAAAATCAGGATGTTTACAAGTAGATTCTAAAAATATTCTTTTGTAGCAAATCGTTTTTGAATTTAATAAATAGATTACTTTTGTACTGTGAAAAAAATCATATTCATAATTGTACTTATCATGCTTGTAAAACCAGTTCTGCCGGTTTTAGAGTATGTCGTGAATTATGAATATGTTTCAAAAGTACTTTGTATTAATAAGGATAAACCTAAAATGCATTGTAACGGAAAATGTCATCTGATGAAAGAACTGGCCAAAGCTGCTGATGCTGAAAAGCCTCTTTCTTCAGATAAAAAAAGCACTTCTCAAATACTTGATGTACTCATTTTTGAGGAAATTAAATTTTTCGAAGTCGCACCCTTTTGTTTTGGTTCCAAAGAAAAAACAAACGCTTACTATTCTAATTTATACTTTCACTTGAATAGTGCTTCTGTATTTCATCCACCCGCTTTCATTTCTTAAATTTTTGATGCACCTACTGTGCTTTTATTAATCCGTTTTGTGTAATGGATAGATTCTGTTTGCTTTTTTTGGAAATAAATCGTCCAAAAAGGCATGCACATCAATACTTAATATTTAAAATTAAAACCTAAAGAAATGAAATTTAAATTAAAAAACATACTAGCTGGAGTGGCTATAGCGCTTGCATTTTACTCTTGTTCTTCTGACAATGATAGTCCAGTGGTTAATGAATTGGCAGAATTGACCAAAATCAAAGAAATCACAAACACAACCCATACAATCGAATTGTATTCTCGTACGGGAGCTTTAGAACAAGGTTATAACAACATCAGTTTAAGAATTAAAGACAAGGTAAGCGGAGATTATGTGAAAAATGCAACTGTCAATTGGATGCCATTGATGCACATGGCTACAAAGACGCATTCATGTCCAAAATCAGGAGTTGAGAAAATAACGACTGATGGAACTTTATACAAAGGAAATATCGTTTTCCAAATGGCTCAAAATGCCACGGAATATTGGGATTTAAAAATTGATTACACAATTAATGGAGCTGCTTTTACGGCAACTTCTATTATTGATGTTCCAGCTTCGGCTAAACAAAGGGTGACTACTTTTACCGGTGCTGATAATGCCAGATATATTGTAGCTTTTATTGCACCACATCACCCAAAAGTAGCATTGAACGATATCACAGTTGGTGTGTATAAAATGGAAACTATGATGGATTTTCCAATTGTTGATAATTTTAAAGTTAAAATTGATCCAAGAATGCCAAGTATGGGAAATCACGGTTCGCCAAACAATGTTGATTTATCGCAGTCTGCTTCTGACAAATTATATTATGGAAAATTATCATTAACGATGACTGGTTACTGGAAAATCAACTTGCAGCTTTTGAACGAATCCAATGTGATCTTAAAAGGCGAAACCATTACGGATTTAGTTCCTGCAAGTAGTATTTATTTTGAGATAGAATTCTAATTCTGTTTCATTTTCTTAACTAAAAAAGGTCAAAAAATTAAAAGTACATTCAATAATTCTTTTGGCCTTTTTTTTAATTTTTCTATCATGAAGAAGAAATTATACGGTTTTGTGCTCCTGTTTTTCAGTTCAATAACTCTTTTTGCACAAAACCAAGTAACGGATACTGTCGTACCAAAAACACTAAATGAAGTAATTGTTATTGGAAAAAAAACACAATTATATCAAAAACAAACCAAACCCTTAGCTACCGTAGATGAGTATTTACAGCAGTCTGGAAAAGTTGAAATGATTAAAAGAGGCGGTTATGCGTGGGAACCAATTATTAACAGTATGGCTACCGAAAGAACGGTGATAACCATTGATGGAATGCGTGTTTTTGGGGCTTGTACGGACAAAATGGATCCCATAACGTCTTATGTCGAGGTTTCTAATTTATCAGAAGCTACCATCGCATCTGGGCAGTCAGGCGCTTGTCACGGAGCAACCATCGGCGGATCTATTGATTTAAAAAGAAACCGTAGCGCATTTACAAATTCCGGTTGGGATGTTTCCGTAAATTCTGGTTTTGAAAGCAACAGCAATCAAAAAATTATTGGATCGGCAGTCAATTACGCAAACAGTCGTTTTTATATCGATACTGATTTTATGTATCGCGATGCCGATAATTATAATGCGGGAAACAATCAAGAAGTGCTGTTTTCGCAGTTTAGAAAATTCAATATTGCTGCCACTTCTGGTTTTTCTTTCAATGAAAATAAAATGCTAGAAGCATCTATAATCTATGATAAAGCATCCGATGTGGGTTATCCAGCACTTCCTATGGATGTTTCTTTGGCGGAAGCCTTAATTACTTCCTTGAAATTTGAATATATTCCAAAGTCTTCTAAAATTAAAAATTGGGAAACCAAAGTATATTACAACACGATTACGCACATCATGGATGATACTAAACGTCCTTTTGTGCCCATTCACATGGATATGCCAGGCTGGAGCGATACGTATGGATTCTATTCAAAAGCCAAAGGAGTTTTTAAAAGCCATAATTTTATGGTCGATTTGAATTCGTTTTACAACCGTTCCGTTGCTGAAATGACGATGTATCCGAGTGATCCAAATGAAAGTTTGATGTTTATGTTTACCTGGCCGGATGTACGAACACTCTATAACGCCTTGTTTCTGGAAGACAATATCGCTTTGAATAGTCAATCCAGTTTGAGGTTTTCCGCCAGCGTTTCTAATCATTTTAATAAAGTTGCCAATCTGCTAGGACTGGAAAGTTTGATGATTTTTTATCCAAATATGAAAGAAAGCAAAAACAGGATTTTAAAAAGCATTTCGTCCAATTATACATTCGATAAAGATGGTTTTCAATATGGATTTGGACTTGCTTATGGAGAACGCGCTCCATCGGTTTCTGAAGGATATGGATTCTATTTATTCAATAGTTTTGACCGATACGATTATATAGGAAATCCCGAATTAAGAAACGAAAAGTCAGCTGAAGCAAATGCGTTCGTTGGTTACAAAACCAAAAAAATAAGTGCTAAAATCTCGTCTTCCTATTTTCGTATTTCGGATTATATTGTTGGTAAACCAGCTCAGAATTTGATCCCGATGACTATTGGCGCAAGCGGAATAAAAATCTATACAGCGCTAGAGTATGCGACTATGTTTAATACAGATCTGAATGTTGAATACCAGTTAGATACTAATTTTAAGTGGTCAGGACAATTAGTTTATAGCTATGGTCAAGATTATAATAAAGAGAATTTACCATTTATAAGTCCGTTGCGTTATTCTTCTTCGTTACACTATAGACTTAATAAATTCGCAACTGAAATCGCTGTTCAGGGAAATGCAGTTCAAACACAATATAGCCCTTTTTATGGTGAAGATAGAACACCTGATTATGCGGTTTTAAACTTTGCATCAAGTTATTCATTGCTTATTGATAAAAGCAGATGGAATGTAAAAGCAGGAGTAGATAATGTTTTAGACACCTATTATTCTACTTTTTCAGATTGGAATAATATTCCTCGAAAAGGAAGGAATTTCTTTTTGCATATTGGTTTTGCGTTTTAAAAGCAATCTCTCTCAGTTGTAGTTTGTAAAAAGCATAAAAAAAAGGAGCTCCAAATTTGAAGCTCCTTTTTTATAACTATTTTTTGAATAAACTATTCTTTCAATCGACACGCTTTGCTATCGCCATTCACGACAACTTCAGTCAATCCTAAATTGGATAAATTTTTCATGGCTTTGTCCCATTTTTTACCGCTCAATTCTGATTTTATTTTCAAAAGGCTAAATTCCATTTGGTTTTCATTAGCTCTCAAAATATCAATAATTAGTTTTTCATCGTTTTCTAATTCAATTATAACTTGTTTCTTTTCCGGTCGCATTTGAGGGAAAAACAACACTTCTTGAATAGAAGCATTATTGGTTAGGAACATCATCAAACGGTCCATTCCTATTCCTAAACCAGATGTTGGCGGCATTCCGTATTCTAAAGCTCTCAAGAAATCCTCATCGATAATTCCAGTCGCTTCATCATCTCCTTTTTCAGCCAAACGCATTTGGTCTTCAAATCGGGCTCTTTGATCAATTGGATCATTCAATTCTGAATAGGCATTGGCTACTTCTTTACCACAAACCATCAATTCAAAACGTTCTGTCAATTCTGGATTGTCACGGTGCTCTTTACAAAGTGGTGACATTTCCTTTGGATAGTCAGTAATAAAAGTAGGTTGAATGTAGTTTCCTTCGCATTTTGCTCCAAAAATTTCATCAATCAATTTTCCTTTACCCATCGTTTTATCAACATCAATTCCCATGCCTTTTGCGGCATCAAAAAGTTCGGTTTCACTTTTACCAGAAATGTCAAAACCAGTAAAATGTTTGATAGAATCAGTCATTGTAACACGAGCATAAGGCGCTTTGAAGTTGATTTTATGATCGCCAAAAGTCGCTTCGCTAGTTCCATTCACGCCAATAGCGCAATGTTCCAATAAATTTTCGGTAAACTCCATCATCCAGTTGTAGTCTTTGTAGGCTACATATATTTCCATAGCAGTAAATTCTGGATTGTGCGTTCGATCCATCCCTTCGTTACGGAAGTTTTTCGAAAACTCATACACCCCATCAAAACCACCAACAATCAATCTTTTTAAATACAATTCGTTGGCAATTCGCATATAAAGCGGAATGTCAAGCGAGTTGTGGTGCGTGATAAAAGGACGGGCTGCTGCACCACCAGGAATGGGTTGCAAAACAGGCGTTTCTACCTCTAAATATCCTTTGTCATTAAAGAACGAACGCATCGCATTGAACAACTTCGTTCTCTTGATAAAAGTCTCTTTCACGTTTTGGTTCACCGTCAAATCTACATAACGCATTCTGTAGCGCAATTCAGCGTCATTGAAAGCGTCGTGTACTTTTCCGTCTTCATCAACCTTCGGCAAAGGCAACGGACGCAATG
>JAGOJA010000131.1 GCA_017995345.1 Flavobacterium sp. | reverse complement strand
GTGATTTCAATTTTATCATCCAATAGCACCGCAGGATTAAATCCGGAAATAACCCCTCTTCTAAAGTCCAAAGACGCATTTTCTCCCACAAAAACAGCTTCTTTAATCAAGCCTTTTTCAATATCTTGATTTAATTTATCGCTATCATTTACAAAGGTTAAATTTGTTGCGATAACTGATGTGTGTTTTTTAGAGAAATCTACTTGAGACTTCGTGTCATACGAAATTACACTTAAACACTTAGACCCTAAACTACTTGAAACATACGAGTTACGAATTGCTAAAGAATTATCTATTTTACTTTGGGTACCATAATTAAAACTATAGTCAATACAATTGGTTTTAAAAGAAACTAATTTATTTAAATTAACTTCTCCTCCATAAATTTCAAAAGCATTTCCTAAAGAATAACTCACCATAATATTATCCAGAATTGTTTTATTACCCACACCGGCTAATAATAACGCATTAAAATTACCAAAACTCTTTACTTTTTTTCCGGCAAATTCAATTCTTACATATCGAAATATGCCCGAATTGCTATTTGAATTATCCCCACCGTACGTTGATAGGTAATTATCTAGTTCAAAATTTACCGAAGAAACATTTCCAAATTTATTTGTAGGAGCATCACCTAATAGTATGATTCCGCCCCAATCTCCCGCTTTTTTCATAGCTTTATTTGACGTAAAAACAATAGGGTCGGTTTCTAAACCATCTGCGATTATAGTGGCTCCTTTTGTTATTATTAAGGTAGCACTCGAACCGGTATCGGCTAGAATTACCGTTCCAGGTTCAATCGTTAGAACGGCTTTATTAGACACATATACATTCCCTTGTAAAAGATACACATTTTTCTTATATAATCTAGTGTTTTCAGTAATATTTCCTGCCAAAATTTGATTGGCTTCGCCATAATCTTTTTTATTGGGTTTAAATTCCGTCCAGTTGTTCAACCAACTAGTCGATCCTTTAATTCCTTTTTCTTGTTGCGCATTTACACTACAAACTCCTAATAAGAAGAGTAATAAAAATTGGCTAAAGTTCTTCATTGGATTAAAATATTAATTACTGTTTGCAAAACTCTTAAAGGAGTTTACTGAAAAGATTAGACTAGAAATCCAATCTTTTAAAATCATCTTCACTTCAAATCATCAAAAGACTACAGGCTTTCTAGTTCATGTAATGCTTTCAAGGTGTTTTCATAAAACAAAATGGAGGCTATGAGCGAATTCGTGTCCGAATAAGGCGTTATTTTTCGCTGAAATTCATTTGTTTTTTCAATAAAATCTGAAATAGCTTTGGATTGCTCCTCCAGTACTTTTCTGTTTTTAGAATCATTCGGAATTCCTAAATCAGTGATTGTAACACCTTGATTTGTTGTAAGAGCAATATATGGAAGAATTTTTACAAGAACATTGATCCTTTCAATGTATAAATCTAAAAGCTCCCCTTTTTGCATTGCTTGCAACTCCGTTTGACTATGATAGGATTTGATTTCTGCTTTAGCGCTAATAATGCTTTTTGCCACATTTTTGTTCTGGGCCATAACACCACTTGATGCCAACATGAGGCAAATACTATAAAAAATAATTTTCCCTTTCATAATGTGAATTTATGATTAATTTAATGTTCAAAAGTAACCAATAAAAATTGATTACTTTGTTTATAACCGTTATTCTTGATTTAAAAATAATACAAAAACAAAAATTTCGGATACATCCGAAAAAAAATCCTGCTCCATATATTCCTCCAACCTATTGATAAACTACGTTTTAAATGTTGTACTTTTATTTATTTCTAAAATATCACATTAATGAGTAGTATTTTAACTATTTTATAATTAAACACAAACCATAATCAGTATAAAATTAAAGCTATAGATATCAATTAATTTATGACTTTTTCTACGATTTCAACATTTAATCTCTTAATTTTTTAATGGTACTGAATTTCAATAAAAAATATTATTTTTTGAGAATAATTCTTTATCATTTTGTTCAGAAACATTTTGTTTTGTATCCTCATTTGACCTCCCTTACGAAAAACAAAACACCTTGATTCTATTTTTAACCGTTTTTACGATTGCTTTGTTTTTTCAAAATCTGTATCAATCTGATGAGACAATATTGCTTTCTTGATTAACTCCTAAGATCCAAATATCTTTATTGTACGTCCCATTCATTTTATTTTGACACAAACTAGAAGCTTCTTTAAAAGATTTATTTTTACTTACATAAACATATTTAAACTTGTTTTTTGGGTTGATAAATGCGTAAGTATCTACCCCTTTATTTTTCAACTTTGCGACTAAATTTGAAGCATTAGCATGAATTCTAAAAACTCCTACTACTAAATAATACTCTTTATTGTGTATTGAAATACTTTTTGACGAATTACTTAGTGGCTTAGAAATCAACTTTTTATCGTTTGTTATATTAAAATTAGCTTTAGCTAGTGTATTGTTTTCATCTTTTATGACTGATTTAGTACTAACTATTGGCGCTTTATCTAATGATCCATTTTCGACTACCGCGCTATTAGCTTGTTTTTTCAATCCAAATATCCAGGTGTTTTTACTGTATTGACCATTTAATTTATTGGCATATAGTCTTGAAGTTTCTTTATACGAATCTGTTTTACTGATATAAACATATCTATACTTGTTTTTAGGATTCGTCACATAATACGCATCTACACCCTGTGCTTTTAATTTTGCAATTAAATTCGTTGCATTTGAATGCACTTTAAACACACCTGCTACTAAATAATATTCTTTATCAACCGAAGTGCTCTTTATTTTTCCAATGTCTGAATCATTCCTAACTAACCTTTTATTGTCTTTACTCTCACTTTTTGCATTGTCAGTAGAAGCAATCAAACTTATAGGAGTTTCTTTCTGAATCGGTTTTACCGGCTTTACTGCTGCTATTTTTGCACTAGCTGTTGCTATTTCGGAAGCATTTTTTTTAATTGTTTTTGCTAAAAGTTCCATTGGTTCAACTATTTCTTCAGGATTGACAATAGCAGGCGGAAGCACTTCAACATTAAAAGCATTGAAGAAAACAAAATAACGATCACCATAGGATTTGAATTTAATCGTCGCTCCTGTAGTGCCGTTTGGAATAATAGTGTTATTAGGATTTTGAATCGTCATTATAAAAGAATCGTATCCTAAAGTATTCACACTGTTTGGAATCCTTTCCGTAAAGTATTTGTCATCGATGGAGATTGAACTGTTAAAAACATTATTTTTCTGTCTCAGCGCATCTGATATATTAGAAAATTCTTTTCCAAACTCTGATTTAAAATAAATTTGATCTCCCAAAAGACTTAAATCACCCTCTAAGGCTGCGCAGGCAATTTTTGCATTTATAGTTCCACTAGGAAGTGTTTGAAATCCAGAAAAATCAATGTCAACTGCTGTTTTTGTAACCCCAGCAAACCCATCATACGTAGTGATAAATTTCCCAGTCATATTGACATCTTCATAAACAAATAAAATTGTCCATCCAGCAGAAACACCACCACTGATTGTGCCAACTGTTGATTTAATATTGGCAACCGTATAAGTACCTATAGGCGAATTTGATTTTTTTACTAATTCAGTTATATCAGCATACATGGCGTAAGGAGCACTTTCTTTAAAACTAGGTTTTTCATACCCATCAAAAATTAATTTTCCTTGAATATCAGTATACAAATCTTCATTAGGTAGTTTAATTTTAATTTTATCAAAAGCTTCTCTAGTGGCGTCAACGGCTGTAAAAACATTTGTTCTAGCGTTTTTTGAACTATTGGCCGTATAAGTGGCAGACCAATATAAACCCGCATAAACTATTCTTTTTTCTTTGGGAGTATCTAAAATCAAGGTTGCACTACTAGAAGAGAAAGTGGTTTTATCATCATCAATATCAATATACTGCATATCAAATTGATCATTTAACTTAGCCTTATCATCGATCTTATCATAAGGAGAGTTAGGACTACTGAAAAAATCTTTTCTATTAACAATGTTATTAGCAATCATTGTCATGTCTCCTTTTACATACATTTGACGGCGTACAGCAAAAGGTACGGCAACTTGACTGAACATTTCAATCGAGATAAAAAGTAAAAGGCAAAATAGGTAGTATTTCTTATTCATTCACAGACAAATTAATTTACCATTAGTAATCAACAACTTATTAAAACTTATTAACATTTTTCAAAAGTAATACTTGTTTTTTAAACAGCAAAATAAAACTGTTGATAAGTTTGGTAAAAATGTAGGAATTTTAAATTTGTCTAACTAAAATACTATTCACCAAAGGGATTCCTGATACTGTTTGAGAATATAAATATCCAAATTCAATACTTTCAGCATCACATACTTAATCCAAAAAGCCCCGAATAAGAGCGCAGGTTGCAAAAACTTGACTTCAATTGGGTGAGAAGAAATAGTGGTTTGTTAATAAGTGTTCTCAACTAACGGTGTATGTTTCAAAAAACGGCTACTATAACCCATGAATGAGAAATAGCAAATAAAGGGCTTACACTAAAGGAAGAAAACACAATTTAAACAACTACAATATAACTATAAATAATTCATTTTAAACTAATTAGTAATAATAGTTATAAGCTTAAGTTTAAGTTCTTTTTTATAAAGTAAGAAGGAACAAAACCTATGAATGCGCTTTCAATGGACGCAGAAACTATAGAGTTATTTCAATAAAATTTCCGTTTGTTTAAAAATTCATTCAAAATCACCAAAAGTTATCTTTAAGACAAGTAAACAAAACGAGGAGGGTTTAACTAAAATTTATTTTACAAAAGCTTTCATGACTTTCATGACTTTCATGACTTTCATGACTTATATGTTAAATTCAAATCGCCTCGAACAATTTTCCAGGTAAAGGTCGAATCACGCCTTTCAATTCCATATTCAACAACATTCCAGAGATTTTGTAAATAGGAAAATCACAGCGCAAAGCAATAATATCCATTAATTCTTTTCCGGTTTTTAGGAGATAATCATACACTTTTTGCTCGTCATCATCTAAGCTTACAAACAATTGTTTCTGTACGGGTTTGGATTCCTTTTCAATATCCCAATTCAAAATGTAAATCAAGTCGGCGGCACTCGTCAACACATTTGCTTTCTGGGTTTTTATTAGATTGTTGCATCCTTGGCTGTACTTATCCGTAACACGACCGGGAACAGCAAAAACATCACGGTTGTAATCATTGGCCATATTGGCCGTAATCAATGAACCGCCTCTATCCGCTGATTCAATTACGATGGTCGCTTCAGACATTCCTGCTACAATGCGGTTTCTTCGAACAAAATTTTCTTTATCGGGATTGGACGAACTCCAAAACTCGGTCATGAAACCACCATTCTGTTCTATTTTGGCCACATATTTTTTATGGGTTTTTGGGTAAATTTGGTTTAAACCATGCGCGACTACACCTATCGTTTGTAAATTATGCTCCATCGCCAGTTGATGTGCAACAATATCAACACCATAAGCAAAACCACTAACGATAATTGGATCTAGCGGAGCTAAATCTTCAATTAATTTCCTGCAAAATTCCGTTCCGTACGAGGTTATTTGTCTCGTTCCTACAATGCTGATTATTTTCCTGTTTTTTAAATTAATAGTACCCGAAGAAAATAATAAAAGTGGCCCGTCAATACAATGTTTCAACCGTTCTGGGTATTCTTCGTCCTGAAAATAAACTGCGTTAATTTCATTTGCTTTTATAAACTCGAGTTCCTGATTTGCTTTTTCAAAAACAGATTTGTCCTTTAAATTTTTTAGCAAAACAGTTCCTACTCCTTCAATTCCAGCAAGTTGCGATGCTTTTGAATTAAAAACGGCTTCGGCACTACCGAGATGCGTAAGCAATTTCTTTGCCATTATGTCGCCCACTCCTTCGATTCTTTGCAATGCCAATAAATAAAATAAATCCTGCTCTTTCATGCTAATTATTTGAGTGTGAAATGTATAAATTTTTATGCGAATTGTTAATAAAAATTGTGAATAAAATTTTGATAACTATTTTGGTTGTATAACTTTGTAAGTATGAAAATTGAACTATACATCGCACAGCTTTTATACCGTTATCAATGTGTAACCGTTCCTGGGTTCGGAGCTTTCTTGACCGAAATTCAATCGGCTCAAGTAAATGAAAGCTCAAATTCCTTTTCTCCTCCTAAAAAAAGGATTGCTTTCAATGCTAATCTAAAGAATAATGATGGTTTACTAGCCAATCATATCGCTTTAGCAGAAAAAACTTCTTATGAATATGCCGTAAGTGCCATTCAATACGAAGTTTTTAACTGGAAAAAAGCATTGGAAGAAAACGAAGTGCTTCCGCTCAAGAATATAGGAGATCTTCGTTTGAATGCAGATAAAAATATCGTTTTTACTCCTTACGATCAAACCAATTATTTGGTAAGTTCATTTGGATTGGCTCCTTTTCTTTCGCCGCTTGTAAAAAGAGAAATCTTCGAGAAAGAAATAGAAGCTATAGAAGAAAAAGCCACCATAACAATGGTTCCTGAGGAATCTAGAACAGCTAATCCGTATTTAAAATATGCTGCCATTTTTATATTAGGATTGGGTATGGCTGGAACTGTTGGTTATACCATGTATGAAAACCAAATCGCTACTCAAACAATACTTGTTGAAACTGCTGTTCAAAAACAGGTTCAAAATAAAATTCAGGAAGCTACTTTCTTCATCGAAAGCCCCGTTCCTGCTGTTACACTTTCCGTAAAATCTGATAAGGAAATAAAAATGCCGTATCATATTATGGCTGGAGTGTA
>JAGOJA010000130.1:3851-6874 GCA_017995345.1 Flavobacterium sp. | reverse complement strand
TTTTTTACCAGAACCAATACGATTTGGTTAGATGTTTTAGAAGTTTTTGCAATAAACCACACTAATTTAGTTCCCGTTTTGGACGAAAACAATTCCTACGTGGGGTATTATGAAATAGAGGACATCATGAAATTTTTTCACGAAACGCCCTTTTTAAAAGAGCCGGGTGGAATTATTATTGTTAAAAAAGGAGTTTTGGATTATTCTATGAGTCAAATCGCTCAAATCATAGAAAGCAATAACGGAAAGCTCTTAGGCTTGTTCATCTCTGAAGCAGAGGTGAATAGTGTAGAGGTGACTATCAAAATCGCTTTAGGTTCGATGAACGAAATCTTACAAACTTTTCGAAGATACAATTATGAGATTATATCGGAACACCAAGAAGACAACTACATCAACAATTTAAAAGAACGCTCTGATTACTTAGATAAATACCTTAATATATAGTTTCCATTTAAACGATTATTTATTTAATCGATTAATTACAAAAAAACAAACATTTCAACATTAAACGATTAAAAAGCAGATGAAAGTAGCTATCTACGGTCAATATTATCAAAATAGTACAGAACCCATTATAAACGACATCTTCGTTTTTTTTAATAAAAACAATGTTGAGATGATTATCGAGTCTCATTTTTTGATGATGCTTAATGAAAGGAAGATTGTAGAAAACAAATACAAAACTTTCACTTCTCATACGGAACTAGACTCCAGTTTTGACATGCTCATCAGCATCGGTGGAGACGGAACTATTTTAAGAGCTGCAACATTAGTCCAAGATTCTGGAGTTCCAATTTTAGGCATAAATGCGGGAAGATTGGGTTTTTTAGCAACCGTTCAAAAAGAAAACATTGCAACATTCTTGCAATTAGTACTAGATAAAAAATACACAATTTCTAAAAGAACCTTATTAAGCTTAAGCAGTTCGTCACCAAATAAATCGATAGAAGAAATGAATTTTGCGATGAATGAAATTACGGTCAGCAGAAAAGACACTACTTCGATGATTACAATTGACACCTACTTGAATGGTGAATATTTGAACTCCTATTGGGCAGATGGCTTAATCATCTCGACTCCTACAGGATCTACAGGCTATTCTTTGAGTTGTGGCGGCCCTATTTTGACTCCTGATGTAAAAAGCTTAGTTATTACGCCTCTTGCTCCTCATAACTTGAACGCTAGACCACTTGTGGTCCCTGATGAAACCGAAATCCGATTGAAAGTTACAGGAAGAGAAGCCAATTACTTAGTTTCCTTAGACTCCCGAGTTACCTCAGTAAAAAACGAATCCATACTAACACTAAAGAAAACTCCTTTTGAGATAAATATGGTTGAAATTCAGGGAGAAACTTTTTTGAAAACATTACGCAACAAATTACTTTGGGGAGAAGACAAGAGAAATTAAATCATTTTACTCCATCGCAATACGATTTTATCAATTTTCATCGTTTAATGAAACAAATACCTTATATATTGTCAGTGAACAATTAATTACAAAAAAAACACAGAATTAACTGAATGGGTATTGAAACGAATTGATAATTATTATATTTGCACGCAATTTTTTATTTAATGAACAAGATTTTTTATTTTTTTATTTGTTTTTTTTCTTTCATGACAACGCAAGCTCAAATTCATGAGGTTGGTGTTTTTCTTGGGGGAAGCAACTAT
Organism: Flavobacterium sp.; assembly: GCA_017995345.1. Taxonomy (GTDB): domain Bacteria; phylum Bacteroidota; class Bacteroidia; order Flavobacteriales; family Flavobacteriaceae; genus Flavobacterium. The sequence continues at coordinate 5,197 of JAGOJA010000130.1, read as the reverse complement.
ATAGGAGATGTAGGTCCTACGACTTACATTTCACCAAGCAAACTTGCTGTTGGATTGTTGTACAAATGGAATAAAAGCCCCAGACATGCATATCGGTTTTCGTACATGCAATCGGAGATCACATCGAATGATTTAGATTCGAAAGAAGCTAGCAGAAACCTAAGAGGCAATCGTTTTGACAACAACATAAAAGAAGCAACTTTAGGGCTTGAATTCAACTTTTTTAAATTCAACCTTCATGAATTGAGTAGAAAAACCACTCCGTATGTTTTTTCTGGCGTAAGTTATTTTTCAAGCAAATATATCCTAACAGATACACCTGCAGGAATCACAATAGAGGGCAGAACTGAAAGAAGAAAATCAATCGCAATCCCAATGATTGTAGGAATCAAATCAAACCTATCTCCCAGTTTAATTTTAGCTTTAGAAGCGGGAGCCAGATACACTTTGACTGATAATGTAGACGGAAGTTTTAATCAAAATTTTGGAAATATAAATAATAATGATTGGTATGTTTTTTCAGGAGTTACTTTAACGTATACTTTTGGAAACAAACCGTGTTATTGTGTAGAATAATAAAATGAATTTACGAGATACTATCAACAAGAACAACCTACCAAAACATTTAGCCATTATCATGGATGGCAATGGGCGTTGGGCAAAACAGCAGGGACTTTTAAGGGCTTTAGGTCATGAAAGTGGCACAAAATCAGTCAAAGTAGTTATTGAAGCTAGCGCTAAGCTCGGCATCGAATTCCTTACGCTGTATGCTTTTTCAACCGAAAATTGGAACAGACCAAAACTAGAGGTTGAAACCTTGATGAAAGTACTCATCAACTCTTTGAAAAAAGAACTTCCAACCCTACAAAAAAATAACATCAAGTTGAATGCGATTGGCAATCTGGAAAAATTACCCAAATCAGCACAAAAGGAACTTCATGACGTAATTGAAAAAACCAAAGACAACACCCACATGACTTTGACCCTAGCGCTAAGCTATGGCTCTAGAGAGGAGCTTGTAAGTGCGGTCAGAAACATCTGTAATAAAGTTAAAAATAATATAATTTCTATAGACAGTATTGACGATTCAATTATTAATGAGCATCTTTACACGCAAAATTTACCTGACGTAGATTTATTAATACGAACAAGCGGAGAACATAGAATAAGTAATTTTTTGCTTTGGCAAATTGCCTATGCAGAATTGTATTTTACTGATATATTGTGGCCAGACTTTAAAGAACAAGATTTATATGAGGCTATCATTAGTTATCAAAAAAGAGAGCGCAGATTTGGAAAAACAAGTGAACAAATTAAATAATTTTTTAGTGTTAAATAAAAGCATA
>JAGOJA010000130.1:0-3751 GCA_017995345.1 Flavobacterium sp. | reverse complement strand
ACTATTGACAAAGGTGACAAAGTAAAAATCCAAAAAATTGACTTTGTAGGCAATACAAAAATATCTGGCAATGCATTGCGTAAAGCGATGAAAGAAACCAAGCAAAAGAAATTTACCCGTATTTTGAAAGCTTCAAAATTCATAAAAGATAAATATAAGTCTGATTTAGTAAAAGTAATTGATTCCTACAAAGAAAAAGGATATAGAGATGCTCGTATCGTTTCAGATTCTGTTACTTTCGACAAGAACAAAAACGCATTAAGCATAAAAATTAATGTAGAGGAAGGGAACAAATATTATTTTGGTGACATTAAATTTTTAGGAAACACCGTATACACTGACCAAGGCTTAAGTCGAATTCTAGGAGTTAAAAAAGGTGAAACCTACAATGGTGTTCTGCTTGAAAAAAGGATCGCTGACAAATCAAAACCAGACGGAGAAGACATTACTAATTTATACCAAAATAACGGGTATTTATTTTCAAATATAAATGCAGTTGAGGTAAAAACAGCAAACGACACTATTGATTTTGAAATACGAATCACAGAAGGTCCAATTGCTTATTTCAACAACATTACGGTTGTAGGGAATGACAAAACAAATGACCGTGTGATTTACCGTGAATTACGAACTAAGCCTGGAGAAAAATACAGCAAAGAAGAATTAGTCAGAACTATTCGTGAAATTGGACAGTTAGGATTTTTTGATCCGGAAGCTATTGATCCAAAGTTCAAGAATGTAGATTCAGGAGCAGGAACTGTTGATATTGAATACAATCTAGTGGAAAAGGGATCGAGCCAAATAGAACTTCAAGGAGGTTATGGCGGTGGTGGTTTCATTGGTACTCTTGGACTATCTTTCAATAACTTTTCGGCTAGAAACCTTTTAAATAAAGAAGCCTATAAACCACTACCTATGGGAGACGGTCAAAAAGTCTCTTTGCGCTTGCAAGCAAGCACCTACTTTCAAACCTATAGTGTGTCGTTTTCAGAACCATGGTTTGGTGGTAAAAAACCAGTATCCTTTAGCACTTCGTTATCCTATAGCAAACAGTTTTTAAACAATTACATTACGAGAAAAGCAGATAAAACAAAAAGTTTCAATATCTTAACATTATCTGTAGGTTTAGCAAAAAGACTTACCGTGCCGGATGATTTCTTCGTATTGTCACAATCTGTAAGTTACCAACATTATGATTTAAATAATTACAATACGGGATTATTTACATTTGGAGACGGAGCGTCTAGAAACTTAGCGTATACAATAGGACTAACTAGAAACAACAAAGGGGTTAACCCAATATTTCCAACGTATGGTTCCGAATTTAGTGTTTCAGCAAAATTGACTCCTCCTTATTCTTTGTTTAATGGAGTTGACTACGCAACATTAGGAGATAAAGAAGAAAATAAATTGAAAAACACTGTTGACAGATCTAACCAAGCTGATGCAAATGGAAATACAGTTCAAATAGGTGATTATATAGATGCCCAAGGGAATAAAGTATTCAGATTTCAAGATGCAGCAGCAGATCAAGGTAAGGTAGACCAAAAGAAATTTAATTGGTTGGAATATTATAAAATCAAGTTCAAGGCAGATTGGTATACTAAAATATACGGTAAATTAGTCCTTAGAGCTTTAACTGAATTTGGATTTCTTGGAGCTTATAATCAGGAAAGAGGCGCAATTCCTTTTGAACGATTTTATCTTGGTGGTGATGGTCTAGCAAATTATTCTATGGATGGTAGAGAAACCATTCAATTGAGAGGATATCCAAACAACTCATTAACGCCGGTAAATAACGTAGGTGATCAAATTGGAGCTACGGTCTATAACAAGTTCTCCATGGAGCTACGTTATCCGATAACACTAAAATCATCCGCGTCAATTTATGCTTTAGCCTTTATGGAAGCGGGTTCATCCTATAAAGATTTCAAAAGTTACAATCCTTTTGCTTTGAATCGTTCTGCAGGAGTTGGATTACGTGTATTCATGCCAGCATTTGGTTTGTTAGGAATAGATTTCGGTCATGGTTTTGATGCATTACCTGGACAGGCGAAAGCAAATGGATGGGAAACCCATTTTATCATTGGACAACAATTCTAAAAAAAAAAAATGATTTTAGATTTTCTAATACAGTATCGTTATGAGAAAACATTTTTTATATCTATTTTTAAGCTTAGTAATTGTACAAACAATTAATGCGCAAACCAGAGGGACAAAAGTTGGCTACATTGATATGGAATACATATTACAAAATGTACCCGATTATACTGAGGCCACCATTCAATTAGAACAAAAAGCACAAAAGTGGAAACAAGAAATTGAATCCAAAAAAGTGGAGCTTAATAAAATAAAAGAGGCGCTAAAAGCTGAAAAAGCCTTACTGACAAAAGAGCTTATTGATGAAAGAGAAACTGAAATAACGTTTTTGGAAAACGAAATGTTAGAATATCAGCAGAAAAGATTTGGAGCCAAAGGAGATTTGATGCTGCAAAAATCTATTTTGGCAATGCCAATACAAGATCAAGTTTTCACAGCAATTCAAGATATAGCTGTAGCAAGAAAGTATGATTTTATTTTTGATAAATCATCGGACTTAACAATGCTTTTTGCTGACAAAAGATTTGATATTAGCGAGCAGGTTCTTCGTGTTTTAAACCGTTCTGAAAAAAGAGAACAGTTAACTAAAAAACAACTAAAAGAAGAAGAGTTAAAAGAAAATAGAGAAGATGCTTTGGATGAAAATCCAATAGTAGCGGAAAGACAAAAAGCATTGGATGATAAAAAAACATCCAGAGAAAAAATATTGGCAGACAGAAAGCTACTCCAGGAGCAAAAAAAGAAAGAATTTGACGACAAAAGGAAACAAATTCAAGCGGATAGAGAAGCGAAAAAAAATGGCACGGTTTCTGCAAATGTTAAATTAGAGGATTCTTCGAAAGCCCAAATCAGTACTGATTCTAACAAAATTAATGCAAACGAGACTGTTGAAAAATTAAAACAAAATCAAGCCGATGCAAAAACGCAAACAGTAGAAGAACGTAAAAAAATTATTGAAGAACGTAAAAAAGCTTTAGAGGAAAAAAGAAAAAAGATACTGGAAGAAAGAGAAGCTATTAAAAAAGCTAAAGAAGAAAAATTAAAAGAAAACAAAAACAATAATTAATTACTTACTTAATATTTTAAAAACGATGAAACAAATCAAAACTTTATTAATTGCTGCAATGCTTGTCCTAGGAGCAAATCAAACTATCAATGCACAAACAAAAACTGCTCATGTTGATGTAAGTGAAATTATGACAAAAATGCCAGCAATGTTAGATGCTCAAAAACAACTAGATAAATTGAGTACAACTTATGATGGTGAATACAAAAAAATGGTTGAAGAGTACCAAGGAAAATTAAAAAAATACGAAGCAGAAGCTGCTACTGTTACTGAGGCTGTAAACGGAGATCGTTCTAAAGAAGTACAGGATATGCAAAAAAGAATTGTTGATTATAGAGACAATGCACAAAAAGAATTACAACAAAAAGAATCGGATATCGTTAAACCAATAATGGAAAAAGTGAGAGCTTCTATACAAAAAGTTGGAAAAGCAAAAGGATTCCAATATGTGTTAGATGGTTCTACTCTTTTACTTGCTGACGGTACAAACTTGACTGCTGATGTAAAAAAAGACTTAGGTTTCTAAAAAAATCAGAGATCATATAAAAACTGCTCACTACTAAATAGTTTTGAGCAGTTTTTTTT
>JAGOJA010000043.1 GCA_017995345.1 Flavobacterium sp. | reverse complement strand
TCCTTGGTTCGAGCCCAAGAGAGGGAGCTTTTTAAAAAGACTTTACAGCAATGTAAGGTCTTTTTTGTTTTTAAGCTATAGTGAAATCAGTACTTCACGGAGATTCAGTAGATAAAAGCTAATTCTGGATTTTGCCAAGTTGCCAAGTTATTTTACTAAAAAAAGGCAACATATTAGGCATCATCTCTTTTTCTAAAAGGCATCACTTTTTTTATCGTAACCAATTGCATGTCTGACTAAAACAAAAAGTTATGACAACAGACAAATTCAAAATTCTATTTATTGAAGGAAAGAATAGAAAAAACAAGAAGAATCAATCTCCATTATTTTGCCGAATAACCCTAAATGGGAACAGAAAACAGATTAGCACAGGCATTAATATTGAATCCGAGCACTGGGATACCAAAAACCAAGTAATTCTAAATTCCCACAAATCTGCAATTCTATACAACTCTCAATTGGACAAAATAAAATCTAAGGTCAATAGCATCTACATGATTTTAAGATTACAAGAAAATCCTTTTTCTATTGAAGACATTCACGACAAATACTTTGGCAAAGAACTAAAGAAAAGTGAATTCATTCTCTCCTACTACAAACAGTATCTCTCCAAAATCGAAAAACTAGTAGGACTAGAAATCAAAGACAATACCTATAACAAGTTCGTTTATGTAGGCAACCATTTAGAAGCTTTCCTAAAATGGAAATACAAGAAAACAGATTACCCACTAAAAGAATTAAGTCTACAGTTTCTAAGTGATTTTGACTACTATTTAAAAACAGAAAAGAAGCAAGAACAAATTACTATCAACAAAACCATTCAAAGGCTTAGAACCCCAATAAAACAAGCCATTTCAGAAGGCTATTTAGATAGAGATCCATTTATACTTCACAAGTCTAAAACAGTCCGTAAAACCGTTATATTCCTTACTACAGAAGAACTCAAAACTCTTGAAGAAGCAGTATTGCTACAAAAAAGACTAAGTTTAATTCAAGACTTATTTGTTTTCTGTTGTTACACAGGATTAGCTTATAATGAAATGGCACATCTTGAGAAGCAGAACATCCAAATAGGTTTTGACAACATTAACTGGATTCAGATGAAACGTGAAAAAACACAACGTCAAATCTCAATTCCAATTCTACCAAAGGCTCAAGAAATTATTGAGAAATACTCAACTGATAGTAACTGCATATTCCCATCAATAAGCAATCAGAAATTCAATTCTTACCTCAAGCAAATAGCGGACATTACAGGGATTGATAAGACATTAACACATCATATAGCCAGAAAAACATTTGCTTCAACAGTGCTCCTTTAAAATGACGTTCCAATGGAAATCGTATCGGAACTATTAGGGCACTCCAACATGACTATAACTCAAGAGAGCTATGGTAAAATTGTGCAAAAGAAAGTAAGTGAGGCTATGACTAAATTAGCTCGGAAACTGTGAGTTATTCAAAATTTATAATGCCTCAAAAATATATTCCCATTTAAAATAAATATGTTCTTTTGGTTTTTTGAATGGTTTTTCAAACCAACGGTATGGAGCGTTTGTTTTCCATAATGAGCTAACATAAGACTCCATATTCTCTTTATAATGATTAACAATAACAAACACTTTACTGCCTGATTTTTTAGACTCTAAAATTCCATAACCTTCTGGAGCACACTTTTTAGGTGTCTTTTGTGCGGTTATTTGTGCCAATTGAACAAGTAAAAATGGTAAATTCTTATTGCTGATAGAATCAAATTCTGACACCAATAGACTTTGAATATCTTTTAGCAATTCTAATTCTTGAATAGGTCTACCAAAAATAGAATAACCTGATTCACTATAAGAATAAACTCCCTGATTAACTACAATTGGGGAGTTAAAACCCAACGCATCACTTCTTAAAATCCTAATATCATTTCGAATAGTTCTCTCAGAAACACTATATACTCCCTGAAATTCAGATAGTTTTTGAGTGCATTTCTCTATTAGTACATCGATTGTGCAGCTCAATTGATCATTAGACAAGCACTCATCAATAATCTTGTAACGTAATAGGGCGTTTAAATTTGTAGGCATAATTAGAATTGCAGATAGACTGCATTTGAGTTAAATAATATTGTGAAATGTTTATAAACATAATAAATTTTACAAACAAAAACTAAAATTAAGAATTAGTAAAAATCACTAAAAGTGGGTATTGCGAGCAAGAAGAAAGAACTGTTTATTTATAAGTAACGGATTTCAACTTCAGACTTGAACAATTAAGAACATCAATAATCCCACAACAACAAAACGTTTGTTTACGGAAAATCTTAAAATGAATATAAAATTATGATCTAGGTCTTTTACAACAATAATCGTCAGAAACAAATAATAATATAAATTTAAAAACTAAAATAAATGAAATCAAACAACATTATCCTTGCTTTATTGTTTATTGCTACCTTAATATCGTGTAGTTCAGATAACGGAAGTGATACAAATATTAATCCATCCAATACTATTTTGGTGAAAAAAATAATCAAAACCTACGGTCCAAATGCAGTTGACATACTCACTTACAAATATGATGGAAATAAAATAGTAAGCAAGACTTGGGATGGCGGGGCAATCACTTATTATACTTACACAGGAGATCTAATAACTAAAATTGAAACTAAAGTCGCTAATAATATGCTAGGCTCGTCATATGAATATACATATCTAAATGGTAAAGTTGCAAAAGTAGTCGAAAAAGAAAATGGGGAAACAGATTCTCGCACCTATACATATAATGCTAACGGAACAGTGTCGTACATTAGAACCCGCACTGGGAGTCAAAACACAACTGGTCTATTGACATTTGAAAATGGGAATTTAGTAAAAAATGAAGAAGGTACTAGTATTTATATATTTGGCTATGACACAAAAAACAACCCGTTTAAGAATGTTTTAGGGTTTAATTTATTATTTGACACCAATGAAGATACGTACTCGCAAAACAATATGACCCAAGACGGACGAGGGGGCGATGGCTCAACAGATCATTATACATTTAAGTATGATGCCAATGGATATCCAACTGAAAGGAAATTAGATAATCCCTATTTACCAGAAACTTATCAATATTTTTATTAAAACAAATAGAGGCAATAAAAATGAGTCTAATTTTTAAGTAAATTTTAGGCTCATTTATTTAAAATATCAATTCCTTCAAAAATTTCATTGATGTTTTTATTTAGTGCAAAACAGAATCTCAAAAATAAATCAACTGTCATACGTTGTTCATTTCTAAATACTCTTCTAACTGTTGTTTCAGAGCAGTTAGATGCTTTTGCAAACTCAGATTTATTTCCATTAAATTTCACTAGGAACTCTTTATATATCCTAGCGACCAATTCAAGTTCTATTTCTTCAAGATGCTTCTGCATTGAACAAAGAAAACAAATGGAGGAATGAAAATTTCTTAATCATCTCGACTTATAAGTCGATAATTTATGTAGGTTTGTTAATCGAGTTATAAATTTAAAAATTACTATTAAGTATAAATCTATTAGTAAAATTACAAATGTTGAAAAATATGGAAAACACTAAATTTTATAGGTTAATGGGTATCGATACTTGTTTCCATAATTTATTAAAAATAGAATTGATACGCGTTGAAATGTCACCAATGAGAATTTATGGGAGTGAATATTCATTTCCAGTTACGGGTGACTTTTTTAATTTTACATATATATATAGTCAAGAAAAATTAGATTATTTTTTAAGTAATACTGAAGAACCTATAGAGGTTAATCTTGATGATTTTGTAAAGAGACTTGAAATGACTTCAACAGGTCTTGGGGCAATATATAATCATAAATCTATCGAAGAACTAAGAAGCAGAAACCATAAATGGGGCAGATATTCCGAAGGATTTTTAGAAGTTGACAAAGAAACTATAGCATTTAAATTTTCACATTTTGAAACAGCTTTATTACAGTTAAAATCTTCTGACAATAATGCAAAGGAATATGTTCCAAATGACGAGATTAAGACAATTGAAAGAATAAATTATTTAATTCTAAATAAGAATACCGTTTACTTTGTTGAAGAAAAAACATCTGGCTCGATAATCACTTTTGAAGCAAAAATTAATACTATAGAATATAAAAATGGAACTATACTAAAATTAAAATCTTATGGAACTTGGGCATTGACAAACAATGTAGAAATAAAATATTGAATTTAATAAAGACCCCTTAAATGTTTTTAACCGTTCCGATAATAATGCAATTATTACTATTGATTTTTCACAAAATTCAAAGTGGCAATGGTCATTAATTAATGGTAAATTTATGGAAATAGTAAATTTTAACAGAAGTAATTATAAATAAATATTTTACAATAGGTCTTTCTTAGATGTTAGAAATTTAATTTCATTTGAAGAAATAAAAATTGCTGACATTCTTCTTCTGGAAGATGCTAATAAAATTCAAAATCATACGCCAAATGTAATGAAAGACTTCATATAAAAACATCGTAAAACAGTAAAAATGAGTTATAATAACGGAACAAATATCTGGGTAATAATTGGCTATATTTATCTTATAATTAGCCAATTTATGGCAATTTATTTTTGGTGGCAATGGGCGAATGAGAACAGCTTTTTAAGTTCTATATTAGTTGGTCCTGTAGTTGGTGAAATCAAAGGTTTGCTTTGGATTTTCTTTGTGTGGTAGAATTTAAATTATACAATAAATTTATGAAAAAAACTACTCTTATATTTTTTCTGTTTTTGTTTTATTCTTGTAATAAGGATAATAAACACAGTATCTCTAACATAATTGATTGTGACAAAACTGCTAGTTATAAATCTTACTATGAAGCATTATCTGACGATTATAAAACATTGTTAAAAGAAGATTTTAGAACAACAATTGATAAAATAGTAGTAGATAGTATAACAAATAGTAGGATTTCAAATTATAATGCGATTAATGAAGGTAGAATTGTCGTAAAAAACAAAGTGGTTAAAGAAGAAAAATCAAGTTTACCTAATGTCGTTTTAATAAAATATAGAAGAACTATATATGATGTTGAGCAAGAAAGCACTTATTATAACGAGCATGTTGTTTTAAGGATAAAAGAGTCTGAAGAGGAAAAATATTTTCCATATAATAAAGTTTCTCTTCCAAAAACAGATTCGATATTGAGCAAAAAGTACAGCCCTGTTTTAATAAATGAAATTGATATTCTTTTAAAAAGAAATCAATTCACATCAACTGATAAAAATTATATTGAAGTCAAAGATAGACTAAGCAAGTATTTCATGTATATAGACGCTAATAACCCTTTGTTTGTGAACATGATTTACCCTCCCCTTTTTAACCAATTTTGTAGTGAAGTTGATAAAAAATGCCTTGATGAAGCTAAAAATAAAGTAGCAGCAATGTTTATTAACAAAATAAAATATTTTAAGGCAACAGATTTTCAGATTGAATCATTCGAACAAGTTACAAATAACAGAAATATTTACATATTAAATTATACAAATGCATATGAAGAAAAAACCTATTTCCTTACCAAATTAATAGTAATCAAAGAAAAAGATCAATTTTATTTTTTAGAATATTCAAAGGAAAATATAGCTTTACTATCTGAATTATTCGATGAAAGAACCTTAAACTCAATTATTGAATCAGCAGAGAGAACTTAAAAAAAAATAAAAGTTATATCATAACAACTTCTATTACAACGAAAAGGGATTTGACAATCTCAAATAAAAAGAAGTCATAAATTCTATCAATACAAACCGCCTTTTAATTTACTTATAAAACTTTTAGAATAGATTTTGGAAAGACATTTTTACATGAGTACCAATTATAAAAAACTAGAGACATGAACATAGTTAAACAAGAATACACAAATGAAACAATCTTGAATAAACTTATTGAATCTTGTCTAAATTTCAATCCTACCCTTTTCTTGCCTTACTTGGAATCCGAAAAAGTTATAACGGATATGCCGGATAAAACAAGGTTTTTCAGGTTCTTTAAGCAAATGCTTCTATCAGCAAAAGACAATTCAGTTGAACCAATGACTTTTAAGATTGAAAAGCCAAATTGGGAAGACGATGAAAAAATGGTACATTACAATTTATATGATAGCGCACATGTACATTCTCGACTGTCTATAAGGGTTAAAGAATCTGCAAATGAAATTTACTTAGATACAATGCCTTTTTAGGAAAAACTATTGAAAATCCAAATTCTCAGATAACAAAAATGAAGGAGTTTTGTATCAGATTAAAAATATTATTGGATGCGAAATTGGAATTATAAAACTTTTAGCCATGACTCCAGAAGAGAAAAAAATACTCGAACAACTCGCCACAATAGGGGATGTTACTTATATTAAAAGTAATCTAACGTAATTCGTTATAACTCAAAAGAAACTGAAAAATATACTGATTTAGCTCAAATGATTGGTAAATCAACAGCAGAAGAATTTGCTCAAGCAGTTTCAGATTTACGTCAATCAGTTGGTGTAGTTGGATCCTTAAAAGAATATGGAATTGATCAAAAAGAATGGGAAGCTAAATTAGATACGCTTACTGAAAATGCAATGAAAGATCCTTGTACACTCTTCAACCCAAGAAAACCAAAGTTTGAAGAGATTAAAGCAATTCTACAAGCTTGTTATGAAGGTACTGTAGTTGATTTCTAAATCATGAATTAATGTCGTCTACTACAAGACGAATAGATCAATCAGCAAAGGGCGGAGTTATATAACTTCGCCCTTTGCTTGTTTTAGGTTTTAAGTTTACTGCGGAGGCGGCTATACTTAAATAATTAGCAATCCCTTTACTATCCCGAAATACAGTTTATTAAAAAAGCATCACTGCATTAAACCAATTAGCTCAAAATCAATTGAAAAGGAATCCAAAAAAAAGACCCTGTTATTCGCAACGAACCTTTCCATTTGTTAATTCTAAGCGAAATTAAATTCCGAATTAAGTTTTTTAGTCCTCTTTTACTATCTTTAAAAAAGATTTAGTCTCTACCAAGACGTAAAAACCAAACTCATGAAAAAAACAGCCATAGTCACACTCCTCATTATATCCTTCCTTTCTTTTAGCTGCAAAGCACAAGAAAAACCAAACGACATTCCCATCAAAGACGAAGTGAAAAAGTATACGTTCGAAACCGTAGCTTCCGGTATTGCAATTCCATGGGGAATGACTTGGTTGCCGGACGGCACAATGCTGGTTACTGAAAAAAGCGGTATCCTATATCATATCAAAAACACAACAAAAACGGAAATCAAAAATGTTCCTAAAGTGTATTCTCGTGGGCAAGGCGGATTGTTAGACATTGCTTTACACCCCGATTATGCTAAAAATGGTTGGATTTATATGACCTACGCTTCCGATGAAGGCGAAGGTACTGGTGGTAACACTAAACTCATTCGAGCCAAATTATTGAATGAAAGTCTGACCCAAATTGAATCGCTCTACAAAGCCACACCCAATACTACCAAAGGACAGCATTTTGGCTCCCGAATTGTATTTGACAACGAGGGTTATTTGTATTTCTCCGTGGGCGACCGTGGCGAGCATTTCGTAAATCCGCAAGACATAAAACGCGATGGCGGAAAAATATACCGATTAAATGATGATGGAAGCATTCCTAAAGACAATCCTTTTGTAGGTCAGACCGGCGATAAAAAAGCAATTTACACCTACGGAAATCGCAATCCGCAAGGAATGGCAAAAAATCCCGTAACAGGCGCCATTTGGTTACACGAGCACGGACCTAAAGGCGGAGATGAAATCAATATCATAAAAAAAGGAGCTAACTATGGATGGCCAGTGGTTACCTACGGCATCGATTATGACGGAACAACCATTAGCAAAGAAAATGAAAAACCGGGGATTGAAAAACCTATTTATTACTGGCTGCCTTCCATCGCTCCAAGCGGGATGGCTTTTGTTAGCAGCGATAAATATCCCGACTGGAAAGATCATTTATTGGTTGGTTCTCTAAAATTCCAATATCTGGAATTGGTACAACTAGAAGGCAATACCGTTATTGGCAGACAAAAAATAGCGACAGATATTGGTCGTGTTCGTAATGTGGTACAAGCTCCAGACGGTTTTATTTACATGGGTGTCGAAGGAAAAGGAATCGTCAAAATTATACCAAATTAAATGATGCTGACAACGAAATTATTTTTTGGATTTGGAATAATGCTGTGGGGAAGCCTCTCTTTTCTAAACCTGTTTCACCAAAAAAACGATACTGATTTGAATACCGAAACCGCTGTTGTTTCCAAATTTCAATCTCCCGGAAAAGAAATCTATGCTGATTTTTGCATGCAATGTCATGGTGCAAATGGCAAAGGAGACGCGACCAACTTCCCTCCTCTTGACGGTTCTGACTGGCTAAAAAACAAGAGAAATCAAAGTATTGCCGCTGTGAAGTTTGGACAAAGTGGCGAAATTGTTGTCAATTCAATCAAATACAACAACAGCATGCCGCCCATGGGACTTTCGGATCAGGAAGTTGCTGATGTGATGAATTATATTATGACTTCGTGGAGCAACAAACAGACAAAAGTTGTTACCGAAAAAGAAGTGGCTGCGATTAAAAAATAAAATTCGGGCTTGAAATTCGATCTAAAAAAAATACGTCACTGAAAATCCCCCATACCAATTGACAGGATTTCCCGGATAAAAATAACGCGGAGCAGCAGTACCAAAACCAACTGCGTTAGGCAAAATGTTAGCCGCATATTTGGTGTTTGATGCATTGTTAATCCCAGCATTCAACTCTGTTTTTAGAACGGAAAGAATCGTGAAAACATAGGTCGTTTTTATATCGAGCAACGCGTATCGTTCACTGTATTTTGTATTGGAATCATTCAAAGGAATGGCACCCATAGTCCGGAACGAAGTGTTAACCGTAAATCCGTTTTTCGTATTTAAATCTACGCCAAAATTGAATTGATTCTCAGGAACTCCGGTCAATTGGTTGCCCGAATAGTCAGCATCGCCGTCTAAAAATTCTTTAAATTTAAAAGCATTCACCGCTCCTGAAAAATACGGTGTGATTTGCAGTTGAGGCAATGCTAAAAGTGCATAATTAACTAAAAATTCCAATCCCGAATGCGAGCTGCTGCCGGCATTGATTCCTACATATTGATCGTTTGCGGTGCGTCTTGCCACTAATAAATTATTAATTTGTGTGGTATAAAAAGTTACTTCTGTATATACTTTATTTCTTAGCCAATTCCCCTTGAAACCCAATTCATAATTCACCCCTATTTCTGGTTTCAAATCCGTATTAATTCGCCCTTCGGGAGTCAGGGTTTCAGCAACTGAAGGAACCGAAAATCCTTTGCTGACTGATGTAAATATGTTTTTTACAGGACTCACTTTATACGACAAACCAACTCTTGGCGAACACACTTTTCCAAAAGTAAAGGGTGTTTTTTGACCGCTAGAATTAGTATAAAAAACATCTTCTAAGGAATATTTAGTTGTGTTTAATGCCACACCCGTTTCCAAATGTAGTTTTGCCGAAATCCAAAGTTCCATTTGCAAAAAGTAGTTACTATAGTTCCGATTTTGATTGATGGCGCTGAATTCATCACCTTGAATGCTTCCTTGTCCTGGTTGCGATTGGTATCCATTTTTAAAAAGAGAATACTTGTAGTTTTCCGTTAATAGTTCGGAACCAAAACTCAGTTCAAATGGTAACGAAAACACTTGGTCTTTATAATTCACATTGGAACGAAAGCCTACTGAACTTGTTTTATCCTTTAAAATATCAAACGGTCTGGGTTCGTAGGCATCTTTAAAATTAGAAAAAACACTGGTTTGCATGGACCATTTTTCAGAAAACCGATGGTCGTAGCCCAGTCCGAACAGGGATTGATCATACGACTCATAGCCTTGTGCCGCTGCCCAAGTACTGGCTGCCTTCTCTGGACTATTTTTCAAATCCGTTTCATTGATAGAACTTGGAATAAAAGCTTTTAATCGGGTGAACGTACCTAAAAATGACAAAATCCCGTTGGAACCCATTTTTTGTTTGCCGTGCAGGTTTAATGATTTTCGGTTATACGAACTGTTGGCTCGAAATCCGTCAGTTTGTAAATCCGTATAACTGCTGAAAATATTCGTTTTAGAATCGTCATATCCTGCCGAAAGGCGTTGTTGCAACAATCCGAAACTTCCAAAAGTAACCGTTGCTTTTCCAAACGATGCTAACAAAGGTGTTTCTCTTGAAAACAACTGGATTACTCCGCCCAAGCCTGAACCAAAACTAGTGGAATTAGGTCCTTTTATAATTTCAATTTTTTCGATTGAGGCCAAATCAATAGCGTCAATTGTGGTTTCGCCTTCGCCAGTAGTCAATGGAATTCCATCGAAATAGGCTTTTATTTTATTGGTTCCATATTGAGCTCGAGCCCCAATGCCACGAATTGTGATCCTGTTGGTATTCAAAGCGCCTTGTTGCATGGTAAGGCCAGGGATTTTGTTTAAAACCGAAGTCAATATAATGCCATCGCTTTTGTTGATGTCAGCCGCGGTAATCACCGAAACGGAAGCAGCCGTATTTTGAAGCAGGTTTTTGATAGGGGAACCCTTCAATGTGACTGCTGAGAGCGCAATAGTATCATTTTTTATTTGGCCAAAAATAGCCGTAGTACTTACTACAAAAAGAAGCAAAAAAAAAGCATTTTTGAACAATTGGTGGGGTATTTAAATGATTAAAAAACGTTTATAAAATTAGCTATTTCTTTGTATTCAAAAAGTCATTTTTTAAACAAGCGTCATGACGCATATTCTCTTTTTTAGATAAGCTATAATTGCTATTTGCTTGATCCTTTATTCTAAATCCAATCTGATTTCTTGTAAAATTACATAATTCACTAACTAAACCGCTAATTATATAAAAAATAGCACCTTGAAACACTACTTTAGTACAAAAGACGTTCTTTTAAAATCATATCTTTGTGGTACATTCAAGAATTAAAACTATCTTTAAAATTGTCTTATTCCTTTTGTCCTTAAACAACATTAGCTACCTATGAAAAAATCAACAATTGCATGTATCACACTTCCTTTAGTGTTGTTAAGTACGATTGCCTGCAATCGCGGCAAAGCAGCCGATACTGAAAACAGCATAGATAAAACGGAAACCGTTAAAACGGATTCAATACAAGAAAAAACAGTTCTTACCATTGACACTCTCGATTTTAATAAACGAATGGTAGCCATGAGTAACAACGATACAACTGGACGATGGCCTGTAAAAGCACCTCATCCTTTGCCGGGAGCCCTTTTGCCTTACAACCGAATTATTGCCTATTACGGAAATTTATATTCAACCAGAATGGGGATTTTAGGTGAACTTCCACGAAAAGAAATGTTAGCAAAACTTCAGGGCGAAGTGGCCAAATGGCAGGCAGCCGATTCTACTGTAAAAGCAATCCCAGCTTTGCATTATATCGCTGTTACTGCCCAAGGAGCTCCAGGCAAAGACAATAAACACCGCATGAGAATGCCTTTCAAACAAATTGACACTATTATTAGTTGGGCAAAACCAATTAATGCCTTGGTGTTTTTGGATATTCAAGTAGGACATAGCTCTGTAAAAACTGAAGTTAACGAACTCGCTTCATATTTATCCATGCCCAATGTGCATTTAGGAATCGATCCTGAATTTTCTATGAAAGGCGGAGAACGTCCTGGTTCTAAAATAGGGCATTTTACAGCTGCAGATATCAATGATGCCATTGATATTCTAGCAGATATTGTACGCAAAAATAAACTGACTCCAAAAGTACTTGTGGTACATCGTTTTACACAAGGAATGGTAAAAAACTACAAAGACATAAAAACGGTACCCGAAGTTCAAATCGTAATGGACATGGATGGTTTTGGGAGCAAAATTTTAAAAAAATCGACGTATTTGAGTTATATTTATAGAGAACCTGTACAATTCACTGGTTTCAAATTATTTTATAAAAATGATACTAAGAACGATTGGAAAATGTACAGTCCGGAAGAATTAATGAAATTTACTCCGAAACCAATTTATATTCAGTACCAATAATTAATTGATTTATGAAAAATCTTCTTTATTCTGTTTTCGTTAGTCTTTTTGTATTGATGGGCTGTCAATCAGAACCCCGTAAAATAACACCGGAAGTTCCTCTTGTTACTGCGCCAATGAAAATTGTTGCACCCAAAAAAGTGGCTGCTGATGCCACAACCATTCTTTCAAAAAAAGAAGTGCCCATTTTATGCTATCACAATATTAAAGATTTTAGCAGCAGCGCGAGCGGAATGATAAAAAGCTATACGGTAAAACCTCCCGCTTTTGCAGAACAAATGAAAGCTTTAGCTGATGCCGGTTACCACACTATTTTACCAGAACAGCTGAATAATTATTTAGTTTTTGATGGTCCATTGCCAGAAAAACCTTTTATGATTACTTTTGATGACACCAGAGAAGAGCAATTTAGCATTGGCGCAGCTGAAATGAAAAAATACGGTTTCAAAGGGGTGTTTTTTATCATGACCGTATCTATTAACCGTCCGGGATATATGAGCAAAGAGCAAATTAAAAAACTATCTGACGACGGACATGTTATAGCGGCGCATACTTGGGACCACCACATGGTAACCAAATATTCTGGTGATGATTGGAATACGCAATTGGTTAAACCAAAAGCAAAACTGGAAGACATTATTGGAAAACCAGTAACTGACTTTGCTTACCCTTTTGGTTTATGGAACACCGCGGCAATTCCTGAATTAAAAAAGAGTGGTTATAAAATGGCTTATATTTTGTCGACCAAAAGAGATCCTGTCGATCCACTTTACACCATCAGACGTATTATAGTTTCTGGAACTTGGTCTACTCAAGGAATGATTAAATCGATCGAATCTTCTTTTAAATAACTTTTAAAGAAATACGGAAAAACGCTGTCAATGAAAAAACATCCATGATTGCTTTTTACTATTTGAATTAAGAATGTGACTAGACTAAAATACAAATCCATTTGTTTATAAAGGCCAATAGAGCTATAATTTTATAGGACTATCCTTTACGTGTACCAATGCTAAAAATAGCTGCCAAGCACGAATTAAGCTAGTTAAAGCCTCTTAAAACAATGGTTTTGTAAAATTTTAATTAGAAAAATTCGTGAATTAGTGGCCTAAAAATTCTAATTAGTCCACAAAGCAGACAGTCATGTAATTATTAAGTTATGATTTTTGCATTAAGTGCAATTATTCTTTTTTTAATAACATTAAGTTAACACTTAAGTGAAATTCTTAAAAGACTTTTGTAAAAAATAATCTCAATAAAAAAATGGAGCAGATTTACGTAATAATGTTAATAGTTTTAGGAGTTCTAGCCGTTATCGATTTAATGGTTGGAGTTAGTAATGATGCTGTGAATTTTTTAAATTCTGCTATTGGTTCAAAAGCAGTATCATTCAAAACCACAATGATTGTGGCAAGTTTTGGAGTTTTAATTGGAGCGTTATTTTCAAGTGGAATGATGGAAATTGCGAGAAGTGGTATTTTTATTCCAAGCATGTTTAGTTTTAACGATGTCATGATCATTTTTTTAGCGGTTATGATTACTGATATTTTATTATTAGACGTTTTTAACTCTATAGGATTGCCAACTTCAACTACAGTTTCTATTATTTTTGAATTATTAGGAGCTGCGGTGTGTTTAGCACTATATAAAATATACATGTCCGATGATTCTTTTGACACTTTGGGCAACTATATTAATACAAAAAAAGCGTCTACTATAGTTTATAGTATCTTACTTTCTGTGATTTTATCTTTTTCTCTAGGTAGTTTTGTACAATATATTTCCCGACTAATTTTTACTTTTCATTACGAAAAAAAGCTGAAATATTTTGGAGCAATTTTCGGTGGAGTCGCCATTTCAGCCATAACTTTCTTCATCTTAATTAAAGGTTTAAAAGGGGTTTCATTTATTTCTAAAGAGCAATTTGCATGGATAGACGCAAATCAATTTTTAATTCTGGGAGCGAACTTTATTGTTTTTACTCTGCTTTCACAATTGCTTATTAGTTATTTTAAAATCAATATTCTAAAGGTAATTATCATTATTGGAACTTTTGCTTTAGCATTGGCTTTTGCAGGAAATGATTTGGTTAACTTTATTGGAGTGCCAATTGCAGCCTTTAATTCTTACGAGATTTTTAATGGTAGTGGTGTTTCAGGTGATGATTTCATGATGGGAGCGTTAGCAAATGATGACATTGTAGCACCTTTTTATTTCTTATTGCTTGCTGGTGTTGTAATGGTTGTGACGCTATGGACATCAAAAAAGGCAAAAAGCGTTATTGAAACTGGGGTGAACCTATCCAGACAAGGTGAAGGAGATGAGAAATTCACACCCAACACTACTTCGAGATTTATTGTTAGATCAGGTGTTTATATGGGTGAAGGAATTAATTATTTCTTGCCAAAAAAATTGCAAATAAAAATTGATAGCCGATTTGAGAATATAGAGAAATCTACAAAAAGGAGCGATAATGAGCCCGCTTTTGATATGGTGAGAGCCTCGGTAAACTTGATGGTAGCTAGTATTTTGATTGCTATTGGGACCTCAATGAAACTGCCTTTATCCACAACCTATGTCACATTCATGGTTGCAATGGGAACTTCGTTTGCAGATAGAGCTTGGGATAGAGAAAGTGCAGTTTATAGAATCGCAGGTGTTTTTAAAGTAATAAACGGGTGGCTTTTCACGGCACTTATTGCTTTTTTAATGGCGTTTTTAATGGCTTTTATTTTGAAAGTAGGCGAGATTTATGCATTTGTAGGCTTGTTGCTTTTCCTAGGTATCATGTTGTATAGAAGCTCGAGAAAACACAAACAAAAAGTCAAAGATGAAGCAGAAATAAGAAGCTTACGTAAGGAAGATATAGGAACTGTTACTGATATGATTACGGAGAGTTCCGCTCAAATTTCAAAAGTATTTAGAAAAACCAGCGCCTTGTATTCTAATCTGATTGATAATTTGAGCTTACAAGATTTAGCCAAATTAAAAGAGAACAAGAAGGATCAAAAAAAATTAGAAAAGGAAATTGATGAATTAAAAAGTAACGTGTTTTACTTCATTAAAAATCTTGATGATAATTCGGTTGAAGCCAGTAAATTCTACATTTTAATTTTAGGTTATTTGCAAGATATGGTTCAATCCATTGATTTTATTACAGCGAACAGTTATTCACATGTTGCCAATAACCACAAGCAATTAAAATTCAATCAAATTAGAGATCTTAAAACAATTGACAAGCAATTACAGCATTTGTTACAATTGTTAGAAGATAGTTTCAAGAGCGAGGATTTTTATAGGATTGACCTTATATTAAATGATAAAGAAATTCTATTAGAGACTGTTTCTGAATTAATTTCGAAACAAATAAAAAGGATTAGAACCACAGAAACCAGTCCTAAAAATAGTAAGTTGTATTTCGCTTTGTTATTAGAAACAAATGATTTAGTGAAGTCTATTATGAATTTATTAGAGTTGTTCAAAGAGTTTAACAAACTCAATAAATAGTCGTTGTTTTGTTATTTTAAAAACTAGTAAAGGCGATTATCCCTTTTGATTACTAAATTTTACTGAAATATATTTGATTTAATTTTGTCCAGCGGAGCACAGTCAAAACTTTTTCTCAACAGTTCCTGTGCTCAAATGTATCTCGACTTAGGCCAGTCCTGAGTAAAGTTGAAGGGTTCGATTTGATATAAAATCAAACCCCTATTTATAAAGATAAAATGACACTAGAAGACTCTTTTAGTTATGCAATAAGTCAGTACGACTAAAAAGGAGCTGTACTAAAAAAGCACTATCAATTCCTAGGAATATGATAGTGCTTTTTTTATTTAAGAATACCCGTTTTTATCTTGGTGACAACCAACCTTCAGGATTGTTATAGGTTGTGTTTTGAAGAATTAAAAATTTAAGTATCGTTTTTCCTGTCTCGCCATTGGTTCTTACTTTTCCAATGCTTTGTTTAATGCTTACTTTATCTCCTTTATTAACATTTACAGAACTTAAATTTTGATACACGGTAAAGTAATCTCCGTGTTGTATCATTACCGCTTTGTTTACGGGTGATATCACAATAACGCTACTTACTTCACCACCAAAAACTGCTCTTGCACTTGCACCTTGGTCTGTAGTGATTTCTACACCACTATTGTGAACTTTAATGGTATTAAACAGCGGATGCGTTTGGTCTCCGTAGCCTAAGGACACGTATCCTTTTTCAACTGGGTAAGGCAATCTTCCTCTGTTCGCTCTAAAATTATCTGCGATTAATTTAGATTCTGGAGTCAATTCAATTTTAGAGGATGACACCGCAGCTTTAGAAACTGGAGCACCCGGATTGGCTTTGGCTTTTTCTAATGCCGCTTTCCTATTGGCCGCTGCAATAGCTTCCCGAATTAATTTATTGATTTGTCTGTCAATAGCCTTGTATTCCTGCTGTTTTTTACTAATATCTTTAGCAAGCTTGTTTTTATCTTTTTTGATCACATTTACCAACTTCAGTTGCTCTTGTTTTTCTTTTTCTAATGACAGTCGCTCCTTTTCATTTTCAGCAATCAATTTTTGTTTGGCTGTTTTTTGAACATTGAGTTTGCTATTGAAATCCCCAAGTTTTTTAGATTTCTCCTGTATTTCTTCGCCTTGCGCTTTTCTATAACTAGTGTATTGCTTCATGTATTGTGCTCTTTTGTATGCCTGCAAAAAATTTTCCGAAGACAATATAAACATCGCTCTACTTTCTGATGAACGGCTTTTATATGATTTCACAATCATTTTAGCATAATCTTCCTTAAGTATCCCTAATTCTTTCTTAAGTTTATTAATCTGTACCTGATTAATATACATGTCATTACTAAGCAACTTCGTTTGTTTTTCAGTGGTGTTTATTAATGTTTCTTTCAGTTTAATTTTAGTACTTTGAATAATTACCACATTAAGAGCCGATTTTTCTTTTTTCTTTACGGATTGTAGTAACTTTTCATTTTCTCGAATTTCTTTTTGAATTTGAGCTTTTCGTTCTTCTAATTTTTCTTGTTGGGATGTCTGACCCCACGACAATGAAGTCATACAAATAAAAATTAGGATAAAGAGAAATTTTGGCATATTGAAAAAATATTTTTACAAATTTACTTAATTATAATTCTTTTGTACCCATTTGGAACACTATAAGGAAAAGAAAGTTCTTGATTGAAAGTTACCGAGTTGTATTCCAGATTAATTTCGGTATTTCCTTTCTTCTGAAAGGTATTGATTAGGACACTTGAGGGCAATATCCCCTCGTTATACACTTTGTTGTCCGCATAAGCCACCTTGATCATTCGCTCTTCAGCAGTTTGTGTGATTTCTTGTTTTTGTACTAAAAATTTATCAGCATCCAAAAAAAATGATTTTTTTGTGTTTATATTTGAAGTATCATCCAATCGATACGTATGCTCTAGCAATGATTCTATATATTTTCCTTTTGTCAAATCATCAATTGCTTGACCTAATAGCATGTTTTGGATTTTATTATAATCCAAATCCGTTCCCAACCATTGGCTTAAGCTACTAAAATCTCCTTCAAAATAGTTCCCGTTTATCTTTTCATAATAACTCACCATAGTAGGAGTAATCAACGCTTTTGCCATTGTAATTCCCAGAAAACGAATGCTTATTAAAATCTGTTCGTCTTTTTTTATTCTAATTTCGGCCGTAACATTTTGGGTTTGTTTGTCATCAGCATAACGGGCGCTGGACTTAATGTATAGTGTAGAAAATTCATTTTTATTAGTATAATAATTTTCTATTATTTTTTTGGCTGATAGGTAGTTTGCTGGTGCAACAGGCTCATTACTTGCTGCAACAATAACCGCTTTTGATTTGCAAGAAATCATAAAAACAGTAAGTACTACCACTAATGCTGCTTTTTTCATTATTTTTTTTCTTTTAATAATTGATTGGCTTTAGAGAAAAACAAGTCTTTTTTCTTGAAATCTCCCAAGCCATTATAGGCTTCTCCTAGTTGGATATTGAAGTTTATTTCCAATTCCTTATTTTCTACTACATAATCCATGCCCATTTCCAAAAGATCTTTCGCTTTTTTAAATTGTTGCAGTTGATTGTAAGCCAAACCCGTATAATAATAAAATTGAGGCTGCGTTGGAAAAGTTTCAATCAATACCAATGCTTTTTTAGCTACTATATCAAATTGTTTTTGTTCAGTATGCGCTTGAAGCAAAAGTAAATTCGTTTCTACCACATCAACTGATTCCTTACTTACCGATTTTTCATAATAGTGGATTGCCTTGTCCCATTGTTTTTTAGCATGGAAGAACTTCCCTATTTCTTTGGCTACATCAACGGCTGTGTCTTTGTCAAAATAACCTACGGCTTTCTCTAAATCAGCCGAATATTGCGGGTTTTTATCCGTAAAGATCAGAAACTCGTTTACGATTCGGTGTTTAATTTTCGAATCTATTTTGGCACTAGCCAAAACAATATTCATCGCCTTTATCGCTTTTGGAGCATCATTACTGTCTAAATAATTTTTGAATAAAGTTACTTGCGCCCACTCTGAATTCGGGATTGCTTTCTCTAGTTTTTGTACGGTTTCAAAAGCTTTTGCTTCTTCATTGTTCTTGGAATACAAAAATATCAAACTAATATAATTAGCCTCTTCTTGTGGGTTTTTAATAATTAGATGCTCCAGATTTGTAATCTCGATATTCTGAAATTTTCCTTGTGATAAAATTTGGATTTTGTATAATTCCCTTCGATCCGTTTTTCCGTAAGTTTCATCGAGTTCCTGAATTAAAACCAGCGCTTTTTCAAACTGATTTGTTCCCATATAAAGTGAGGTCAAATCTTCCTTGTATTTTGGGTCAAATTCAATCAGTTTATTGATAACGGTAATTCCTTGTGTAAAATTTTTAGTTTCGTAACTCACATCATACATGCCTATCCAAAACCATTTATTTTTAGGATCTATTTTAGTGGCGCTTTCAAACGAATTATAGGCGTTTTTATATTCTTTTAGTGCTAAATAATTCTTCCCTAATTCATAATAAACGGTTGCATCATTGGGCTTAATTTTCATCGCTTTTTCCAAAGCCACTATCGCTTTATCATAATTCTCAATTCCCTTTTGCAACAAGGATTCATAAAAAAACTCCTGAAACTGATCTGTATCAAGCTTGATTTCCTCAGGTTCCGTTTGCGCCCATAGCAAAGCCGAATTGCATTGCAAAACCAGGAATACCATTAGAATACAGCTTTTTTTCATTTTGATTTTTAATCCTGCACGCTTTTAAAAGAATGCAGGAATTGCGTTTTTATTTATTCCAATACCGAATAATCTCCAATACTGATGCTGGTAAAATTCCCATCGAAACTGGCATGGTTACCAATCATGGCGTTGTCTAAATTGGCATTTTTAATATGAGAATGTGTTTGTATCAAACTGTTTTGTATCGTGCTGTTTTGTATGTGACATCCATTTCCTAACGAAACATTAGGACCTACCTTTGCATTAATCAAAACCACATCTTTGCCAATATAACAAGGCGGAATAATAGTTGAATTTTCTAACTTGACATCATAATCTACTAAATGTTCTCCGTCATTGTGCAAGAATCCTAACATTCTGGAATTAGTTTCTACGGTAACATTTTTGTTGCCACAATCCATCCATTCGTCTACTTTACCAGGAACAAATTTCATGCCTTTTGCCATCATTTGTTTGATTCCGTCATTAATTTGATATTCTCCTCCGTGGATAATATTGTTATCCAGCACTAATTGAAGTTCGTTTTTTAATACCGCAACATCTTTAAAATAGTATATTCCAATAACGGCAAGGTCAGAGACAAATGTTGCTGGTTTTTCTACTAATTCCACTATTTCATTCTCAGCATTTAAGTTTATTACACCAAAAGCCTCTGGATGCTCCACTTGTTTTACCCAAATAACACTATCGGCATTTTGATCTAAATCGAAATCAGCACGAATTAGCGTATCGGCGTAAGCGATAACAGCGGGTCCGCTCAAAGAATCTTTAGCACACATAATGGCGTGACCGGTTCCTAAAGCTTCGTTTTGGTAATAAATAGTTCCTTTGGCGCCTAGTTTTTGCGCGATAGCAAGTAGTTCTTCTTCAACTTTTTTACCAAATGTTTCATGAATGATAAAAGCTACTTCTTCAATATCTTGATTCAAAACACCGGCAATATCCTCTACCAAGCGATGAACGATAGGTTTTCCTACGATAGGAATTAATGGTTTAGGAATGGTTAATGTATGTGGGCGAAGGCGTGAGCCACGGCCGGCCATTGGGACAATTATTTTCATGTTTTTTTTTATTGAAAGATTAAACGATTGAAAAATTTAAAAATTATCACAAATCTTTAAATTATTAAATCTTTAAATTATTAAATTTATTTCACTCCAGTACTTCCAAAACCGCCTTCACCTCTGGAGGTCTCTGTCAGTTCTTGAACTTCAATCCACTCCGCACGTTCATGTTTTGCGATGATGAGTTGGGCAATGCGTTCTCCGTTTTGGATAACGAAATCTTCATTGGATAAATTTACTAAAATAACTCCAATTTCGCCACGATAATCGGCATCTACTGTTCCGGGAGCATTCAGTACCGTGATTCCGTTTTTGGCAGCCAGTCCGCTTCTTGGACGCACTTGTGCTTCGTAACCTATAGGTAATTCGATGAAAAGACCTGTTTTGACAATGGCTCTTCCCAGTGGTTTTAGTGTTATGGATTCCGATAAGTTGGCTCGTAAGTCCATTCCTGCCGAGGCTATGGTTTCATAGTTAGGCAAGGCATGTTGTGATTTATTGATGATGTTTATTGTCATTGTTTTTTATTTAAAAAAGGAATACCGGTGGGACAAGTTGTGACTTGTATCTACATATTCTTTTGTATTGTTTTCGATTTTTTTAGCCCTGATTGAAGCGGCATCCTTTTCTTTTTTTCTTTAAAAAAGAAAAGATACAGCAAAAAGCAGGAAATAGCTCCTAAACCAGATTCTAATTTTTTTTTCGGTTCAATATTTTGATTAATAATTCTTTTTCATTGTGGTATATAAAATACATAAAAAGCAGTAATAACGTGATTCCTACGTAATAATTCTCTCTGAAACCATAAAATGAAACTGCGGAAAATCCTACTGAAATCAATAGATACAGGAAGATTTTATTAGTATCATACGGAATAGGATAGTATTTATTCCCAAAATAATAGGAGATAGTCATCATGCTTCCATATGCTGCAATGGTGGCAATTGCCGAGCCGTAATAACTCATTGTTGGGATCAGCAGGTAATTTAAAATCAGTGTGATTATGGCTCCCACGATGGAAATATAAGCTCCAATATGGGTTTTGTCTATTAGTTTGTACCAAACGGAAAGGTTGGTATAAATGCCTAAGAAAAAGTTGGCCAGAATGATAAGTGGCACTACTTTCATGGCTTCCCAATAGGACTCATCCCGAATCATAATAAGTTTAAGAATATCCGCAAAAACGATTACGGACAGTAATATAAAAGAACCAAATATCACAAAATATTTGGTGATTGTAGCGTAGGTTTGTGGCGCATCTTTACTATCAGAATGGCTGAAAAAGAAAGGTTCGATTCCCAATGTGTAGGCGGTACGATACAAAACCATAAATAAGCCTAGTTTGTAACAGGCAGAGTACACTCCTACTTCGGCATCGGCAATATCTGGAGGCAATAAATAACCTAAAAGTATTTTGTCGAACTGTTCGTTGATGGCAAATGCGATTCCGGCAACCATAATTGGCATACCATATTGCATCATGCGTTTCCAAAGGGAATAATCAAAATGCCATTTGAGTTTAAAATAATTGGGGGACAGCAGTATAAATGTAAGCAAGCTGGCAACAATATTGGACACAAAAATATAGCCTATTTGAAAATCTTCCAGGTATAAAGAACGTAAAATACTGTCAGAATTTGATTCTGCAATCGCGGGTAAATAACTCAAAAAGAAAAGGCTCAGAAACAAATTGACGGCTACATTTCCTATTTTGATTATGGCGTATTTTATGGGTTGCTGATTGACTCTTAATTTAGA
>JAGOJA010000129.1 GCA_017995345.1 Flavobacterium sp. | reverse complement strand
TTTTTTACTTTAAATTAAAAAAACCAAGTCGCCACAAAAATAGCTGTAATCACACAAATCAAATCGACTAGAAGCATCGTTCCTAGCGCATAACGAGTGTTTTTAATATTTACTGAACCAAAGTAAACTGCAATCACATAAAAAGTACTTTCGGCACTACATTGAAAAATACTACTCAATCTTGCCGTTAAAGAATCAGCACCAAAAGTATTCATCGAATCAATCAAAAACCCTCTCGATCCAGCTGAACTAAAGGGACGAAGTAAAGCAACTGGTAAGGCGTCCGTAATTTGCTTATTTACTCCCATATTAGAAAAAATGAAAGCAATCCAATTGCTAATAATTTCAAATAAACCACTGTTTCTAAATAAAGAAATAGCAACCAACATTCCTAAAACATAAGGAAAAATAGTAACCCCAGTTTTTACACCATTGTTCGCCCCTACAACAAAAGCATCAAAAACAGTAGTGCTTGCCGTGGTGAATTTCTTTTCATTAATGAATGAAAAAACCAATGTAAAAGCAATAATCCCAATTAATATTAAAGCAGATAGATTAGAGGTGAAATAGTTTTTCCCTATTAGATCCAAATGGTTCACGTACATTAACAAACCAATAATTCCTGCTATCAAAGCTATCAATACCGCAACTAAAGAAGCGCTTTTGAAATTGATTTTTTGTTTCGCTCCAACGATTAGAAAAGCAGCAATCGTACCGATAAAAGAAGTAATAATACACGGCAACATTACATCAGCTGGATTGCTTGCATTTGCTGCAGCACGGTATCCAATAATAGAAGTCGCGATTAAAGTAAGACCCGAAGCATGCAAAACCATGAACATAATTTGCGCATCACTTGCCTTTTCTTTATCGGGGTTTATTTCTTGTAAACTTTCCATGGCCTTTAAGCCAAAAGGCGTCGCAGCAGAATCCAATCCCAGAAAGTTAGCTGCGAAGTTCAAAGTCATATAGGAAATAGAAGGATGGTTTTTCGGGATGCTTGGAAATACTTTTACAAAAACGGGACTCAAAACTATAGCTAATTTCCCAGAGGCTCCAGAAATGATTAAAAGTTCCATCAATCCACAGAAAAAAGCCAAATAAGCAATCAACGGAATGATTAAATCCAACAAAGTGCTTTTACATGTTGGCAATAGACCATCTGATTTTTGAACACCACTGTAAATTTTCACGGTTTTATTCTTAAAGACGTATGTCGTGTCAGCATTGTTGGTGTCTCGATCAATAATCATGGTTTGATCTGGTGCTTTTTTGATACTGTCTTTGATAAAAACAGGAAGTTCCTCAGCAAATTTTTCTGAAATTAAAATCGGATCATCTTTCTTACCATTCAAAACATGATCAATGGTATAACTATCTCCAGAAAACAAACTAAAAATAACAAATACGATTGACGAAATGAAAATAACCAACCAAAATCTACTTAATACCATAATCTATAATTTTTGTAAATGTAATAAATCAATGTCAATTGCAATATCAATGTCAATGTCAATAAAAGAATTTTTAAATATCAAAAATTGCTTCTATATTTTATAAAGTCAATCAAAATGAACTGTTTTTCAAATTGTAATTGTCATTGAATTTTGATATTAAAATTGCTTAAACATGAATAATTTCCTCTTCAATCAATAAATCTTCTCTTCGTAGGCGAAGGAAAATTTGCGCTACGGCAATCGTATCTTTTTCACAATAGGTCACAATACGGTCAATATCTTTGTCAACATAAAAAACATGCCTTACTTGACTGCCGTCGATATCTCCTTTTGGAGAAGGAATTCCGAGTACTTTACACATTAATTTTAAAGAAGTAAAATGCTTGTAATCACCAAACTTCCATAACTCCAAGGTATCCAAATGTGGAATTTCCCATGGTTTTTTGCCAAATAAATTCAATTTGTTGGGAATGGCAATTTGGTTGATAATCATGCGTCTAGCAAGAAAGGGAATGTCGAATTCCTTCGCATTGTGACCACACAAAACATGTTGCGGCTGATTGAAATGATTGTTGAGCAAATTATTAAAATCCAACAATATTTTTTTTTCTTCTCCAAAGAAAGAAGTCACGCGAAAATTTCGAATATCGCCTTTGATGGTAAAATACCCCACCGAAATACAAACGATTTTCCCAAACTCGGCCCAAATTCCCGCCCGGTCGTAAAAATCCTCAGCTGTGTATTCGTCCTTTCGTTGGTATTGGGTTTTGTGTTCCCAGAGGGCTTGCATTTCGACATCCAAAGCACTGAAATCTTCGGCTTCTGGAACCGTTTCGATGTCGAGAAACAGAATATTATTGAGGTTGATTTTTTCTATCATAAATTATGGAATCCGAATGAAACGGAATATACAGATTAAAACGAATTTATTTTATATGTAAATCGAAAGAATTAAATACGAATTTAAAAAATTATATCAGTTTTTGTCCATATTCTAAAACAAACTTTGTTGTGTCGTTGGGTTTTCATGTTCCAACAACCATTTCTTACGCCATAATCCGCCAGCATAACCGGTTAACGAACCATCTGTTCCAATGACTCTGTGACAAGGAATGACAATCCAAAGCGGATTTTTTCCGTTGGCAGATGCCACCGCGCGAATGGCTTTGATGTCTCCCAAAAATTTAGACTGTTCTAAATAAGTTCTAGTTTTACCATAGGGAATCTCTAGTAAAGCGTTCCAGACTTTTATTTGGAAATCAGTGCCTTTAGGATTGATTTTAAAATCAAAACTGGTTCGTTTCTTTTCGAAATAATCTTGAAGTTGCAAAACTGCTTCTTGTAAAACAGCTGGGATTATGGTAGAAACTTCTCCTTCTTGGGATACGGAGATTTCCGAAACTCCGTTTTCATCGCCTATGATTGTGGCAATGCCCAAAGGCGTCTTGATGTAGGCTGTTTGCATTGGTAGCGATTAAGGCTTGCAAAGTACACAAAGTTTAGGAAAGTTGATTCTAAATAAACCACCATGGACTGAAAGTCCATAGTTTTGGTTTAGCAGACTAAAAGTCTGCACGGTTATAATACTAAAAATCAACCGCAGATTCACAGATTTAGCATAACCTCAAAAAAAAAATATGTGAATCTGCGGTAAATTTTTTTAGAACTTGAAAGGGAAATGCACTAAAGTGCATAGTTTTAAACTATTTCTGTGACCAATAAAAAAACCACTCGGTTTCCCAAATGGTTCTTGTTTTTTAGCCCTGATGGAAACGGCATCCTTTGTGGCTGGGGTTCAGCCGCAAAGATACAGTGGACAGCAGGAATAGCTCCTTATTATAAATTTGAATATACGTAAGCTTCTAAGGCTTTCAATTCGTCATCAGACATGGCTTTAGTAATAGCAAAATTAGCTTTCATCACTTCAAACTGAGTTGGGTCAACAATAGGCTCGCCTTCCCCTTTTAAAAATACAACCATATCAGCGTTTTTTTCTTTGTAAATTTTCGCAATTTCCTTAATGCTTGGCCCTACTACTTTCTTGTCTACTTGGTGGCAGGCAGCGCAATTCCCTTTCCCGGTAAAAATCTCTTTTCCTAATTCCTCTGGGCTCTGAACAATTTCTTCAGTAGAAACTGGGTATAAAGGTTCTTTTTTGACCTCTTCTTTTTTACAAGAAACAAAGGCTAAAATGGCAACTAAAAACAACGTCTTTTTCATGATACTTTCTTTAATTATTAACATTTAAATTACTATAAATTACCAGCCGCTATATTTGGCTGGGTGAATCTGAATCAAGTTCAAATATACTAAAATTTGCGCTCTGCGATGCGTAACATGGCCTTGTATCAAATTGCGCATTTTCAATTTTGATTTTGGACCCGCAAAAAAACCTACTTTTTGGGATAATTCAACGTTTTTGGCTTGTGGAACAATTGTTTCCTATTTGTTTAAAAGTATCGCGGCTTCTTTGGCAAAATAAGTTGAAATCAAACTGGCTCCTGCCCTTTTGATACACATTAATTGTTCCATCATAATTTTATCGTGATCGAGCCAACCTCTTTCGGCAGCGGCTTTGATCATCGCATATTCGCCCGATACTTGGAAAACGGTTACGGGAACATTAACTGCATTTTTGACTTCCCGAACAATGTCTAAATAGGCAATTCCAGGTTTTACCATAACCATATCAGCGCCTTCTTCGACATCCCAAAGGGCTTCTTTGATGGCTTCGATGCGATTGGCATAGTCCATTTGATATGTTTTTTTATCTTTTGGAACCTCTACATCCGATTCTCGAGGTGCGCTGTCTAACGCATCACGAAACGGGCCATAAAAAGCCGAAGCATATTTTGCCGAATAACTCATGATTCCCACAGTATGAAAACCCGCTGCGTCTAAACCTTCACGCAAACGCAACACACGTCCATCCATCATATCTGATGGCGCAACAAAATCGGCACCAGCCTCAGCATGAGAAACGGCCATTTTTACCAAAGCAGCATTTGTTGTATCGTTTGCAACATCGCCGTTTGTTATAATCCCGTCGTGACCATATATCGAATAGGGGTCCAGAGCTACATCAGGCATGACAATCATTTCCGGACAAGCGGTTTTGATGGCATGAATCGCATTTTGCATCAATCCACCTGGATTCCATGCTTCTTTTCCGGTATTGTCTTTTAAGTCTTCGCTTACTTTGACATAAATATTCACCGCACGAATGCCTAAAGCATATATTTCTTGCACTTCTTTTACCGTTAAATCAATCGAACGACGAAAAATTCCAGGCATGGAAGCAATTTCTACTTGCACATTTTCTCCCTCAGCAATAAACATGGGAAACATAAAATCAGACGGACTTAAAGTCGTCTCGCGAACCAAACTTCTAATGGATTCGTTTGTTCTTAATCTTCTACCTCTTTGTAATGGGAACATTTGATTTATGATTTTAGATTAATGTTTTCAAAAAACAATCAACATTTATTTTTTAAACCATTAAGAGATTAAGAAAAATAAGCTAAACTTAATTTCTTAATGGTTACTGCTTTATTTTAAATCCAATTTCTTGGATTTTCTAATACTTGTATTAATTTCTCTTCTTCGCTACCCGCTTCCGGATGATGATCGTAAACCCATTGCACATGTGGTGGCAGACTCATCAAGATACTTTCGATCCTACCGTTAGTTTTTAGGCCAAATAAAGTGCCTTTATCGTGAACTAAATTGAACTCTACATAACGGCCACGACGGATTTCTTGCCACGTTCTTTGTTCTGGAGTATACGGTAAGTTTTTTCGTTTTTCTACTATTGGAACATAGGCTTCAAGGAAACTATTGCCGACTTCAGATACGAAATCAAACCAGTTTTGCATACTCATGTCATCGGTTGCTTTACAATAATCAAAAAACAACCCGCCAATTCCGCGTGCTTCATTGCGATGTGCGTTCCAGAAATAGGCATCACATTGTTTTTTATATTTTGGATAAAAATCTAAATTATGTTTGTCGCAAGACGTTTTGCACGTTTGATGAAAATGAATCGCATCTTCTTCAAACAAATAATAGGGTGTTAGATCTTGTCCGCCACCAAACCACTGCTGGATCACCTTTCCGTTATCATCGTACATTTCAAAATAACGCCAGTTGGCATGGACTGTTGGTACCATTGGACTTTTTGGATGCAAAACTAAACTCAGTCCGCAGGCAAAAAAATCAGCTTCACCAACATTGAACAATTTTTGCATGCTGTCCGGTAATTTTCCATGAACGGCAGAAATATTCACACCGCCTTTTTCGAAAACTTCGCCGTTTTCAATGACTCGGGTTCTTCCACCTCCGCCTTCTAGGCGTTCCCAAAGATCTTCTCGAAATTTGGCTTGACCATCAGACGCTTCTAATCCTTTGCAGATTTGATCTTGTAAGTTCTGTATGTAGGTGTAAAATTTATCTTTCATTTATTTCCAATACTTTTTATCATGATAAATAGCCATTCCAATAAGAAGAAATCCACCAAAAAAAGCCACACACCCTCCTATTCTATTTCTATTTTGTAAATCTTCATTTTTCAAAAGAACAATTCCACTTTTTTCAATTTGGAATACATTCAAATTTGGTTTGATTGTGTCGTTTGATTTTTGAAAATAAACTTTCAAATTATCCCCAACTTTAATATTTTCTTCAAAAAAACTATAATCGTATGACGAGTTATAAGTTGCTAAGACTTGATTCAAACCATCTATTTTTATTAAAAAGACATCTGATTTAAATGAGCCCCTTCCTGCAAATGAATTATTTTTACTTACAATTCTCTTTTCAATTACTTTTCCACTGTGTTTGTCTATTTGACTTAATTCTGAGTCACTTGTCAAAAACATCAAGAATGAACCCAACAAACAGCAAGCCGCAAGAAGTAATGCACCTAAATAATTTCCAATTCTTTTGTAAATTAATGGAATTCTTATCTTTTTGAAAACCACTTATTACTGATTGTATTCCTTCACCGCATCAATAAACGCTTTTGCGTGATCTACGGGAATATTTGGCAAAATTCCGTGACCTAAATTCACGATGTATTTATCTTTCCCGAATTCGTCAATCATTTCATGAACCATTTTCTTAATCACCGGAATTGGCGATAATAATCTTGACGGATCAAAATTCCCTTGTAAAGTAATATTTCCTCCTGATAAATATCTCGCATTTGCGGGAGAACAAGTCCAGTCAACTCCTAATGCAGAAGCTCTACTTTTTCCCATTTCGCCAAGCGCAAACCAACATCCTTTTCCGAAAACAATAACCGGAGTCTCATCGGCCAAAGCCTCAATGATTTGGTTGATGTATTTCCAAGAGAATTCTTGGTAATCAGTTGGAGATAACATTCCGCCCCAAGAATCAAAAACCTGAACAGCATTTACGCCTGCTTTTACTTTTTCTTTTAGGTATAAAATAGTCGTATCCGTGATTTTTTGCAATAAAACATGCGCAGCTTCAGGATATTGAAAACAAAATCCCTTGGCTTTATCAAAACTTTTAGATCCTTGTCCTTCTACTGCATAACACATAATGGTCCAAGGCGAACCTGCGAAACCGATTAATGGCACCTCATCGTTCAACATTTCCTTAGTCAATTTGATGGCATCCATCACATACCCTAAAGTTTCATGAATATCTGGAACAATTACTCGCTCTACATCTTGAATGGTACGAATAGGATTGGGCACAAACGGACCAAAATTTTCTTTCATAACCACTTCTAGCCCCATGGCTTGTGGTACTACCAAGATATCCGAGAATAAAAT